>JAHIPN010000229.1 GCA_018894595.1 bacterium | reverse complement strand
GATGATTGAATATGCAAAATATGTTAATGCCCATAATTTTATTAGTAAATTAAAGAAAAAATATGGGAATATTGTTTCAGAGGGGGGTTCAAATCTTTCTACCGGACAGAGGCAGCTCATCGCCTTTGCTCGGGCACTGGCCAAAGAACCCAGAATACTCGTTCTTGATGAGGCTACCAGCAGTATAGACAGTGAAACCGAATATCTTATCCAGGATGCTATAAGAAAGATTATGAAAGATAGAAGCAGTATAGCGATTGCCCATCGATTGTCCACCATCCAGGATGTGGATAAAATATATGTTATGAGCAAAGGCAAGATCGTAGAGAGCGGCACCCACTCCCAATTGCTTGCCCAAAAGGGCTACTACTTTGAGCTATACAAATTCCAATACCTAAAAACCTAACACATGACAGGGGACGGTCCTCTGGCGTTTTTTATAAAAATATGTTATATTAATAATTGCCACGTGTCACAATGAAAAATTTTAAAAGGGGAAGTTTTTTGCCTAGACAAAGAAGAAAAATAGGACTAAGCAAAATATATCATGTAATAGCGAGAGGAAATGAAAGAAAGGATATATTTCTTGACGACGAAGACAAAAATAAATTTATCCAAATTATTATCAATAAAAAGAAGAAAAATGAATACATTCTTTACGTATATTGCTTGATGAATAACCATCTACATTTGTTACTTAAGGAAGAGAAAGATAATATTTCTAGGATAATGAGAAGGATTAATACCGCTTATGCTTATTACTTCAATAAAAAATATAATAGAGTTGGGCATGTGTTTCAGAATAGGTTTAGAAGTGAACCTGTGGAAAACGATCGTTATCTAATATCCTTAATAAGGTATATTCATAATAACCCGGTTAAGGCTAAAATAGTAAATCAACCTCATCAATATAAATGGAGTAGTTGTTCGCTTTATTTAAGAGAGCAAAAAAGCATAATAAATAAAGAGGAGATCTTAAACTTTTTTTCTGCTGATAAATCAAAAGCAATTCGTTTATTTACTAAATTTTGCTGTCAACAAAACAATGATATATTTATGGATTATCAAGAAGTTTTTAGAGAAGTTAAAGAAATTACTAGTGTTGAGAAAGCCAAAAAGTATGTGTCAAGATATTTAAAGGAGAAAGGTTTGCAGATAGAATCTTTAAAAGATAAAGTAAATAAAGAATATAGAGATGAATTGATAATAGAACTAAAAGAAAAGACAAATCTTTCATGCAGGGAAATGGCAAACATTTTAGGATTTAGTCGAGAAGTTGTGGAAAAGAGGGTTAACAAAAAATGACAAAGGACCGTCCCCTGGCGTTTTTGGATTTGGTAAAAGCCAGACAAAGTGTACGAGGATATCTGGATAAACCTGTTGAGCGAGAAAAGATTGAGCGCTGTCTGGAGGCAGCGCGGCTTGCACCTTCTGCCAGCAATTCTCAGCCCTGGAGCTTTATTGTAGTAGATGACCCAAAACTAAAAGAAGCGTTGGCCAAAGAAACATTTAGCCAACTTATGTCTTTCAATCATTTTTCCCTGCAAGCACCTGTTTTAATTATATTAATTTCGGAAAGATCAGGTTTTTTAAACAAAGTTGCGGAAGCAATCAAAGATAAACAATTTAGCCTTATCGATATCGGAATTGCTGCTGAACATTTTTGCCTTCAGGCCACAGAAGAAGGATTGGGTACCTGTATTTTGGGATGGTTCAGAGAAAAGGGAGTGAAGAAGCTGCTTAATGTTTCCCCATCAAAAAGAGTTGAACTTATTATAACAGTAGGTTATCCCGAGTCTACAATAATACGCCCCAAAAAACGAAAGCCAATAAATCAAATCAGAAGTTATAATACTTACGGGTAACAGAAATAAAAAAACCAATACCTCTAGAATTTTAGATAAATTGAAAATTTTTAGACAACATCTTGGCGGCAAGGTAGAATAAAAAAATGACAGAGGACCGTCCCCTGTCATTTCAGTCTACCGTCCCCTGTCATTTAAAGAAGAGAGAGAGTAAATATTTATGCATACGCTTTTGGCTCCCTTAAAGAGAATATGCCGGGATAACTTAACCGACAAGAAAAATTTAATCATGCCTTCTTATTTGGACGGCAACGCCCTTAAAAAAAGCTTATCCAAAGAGGGTTTTTTTGCTTTAAATTTAAATGTCATCACCCTTTTTGATCTGGCAAGAGATTACTGTGATGATTATATTTTAAAAAATAGATTAAAAATTTTAGATAATTCTTTAGGCCAGATATTCCTGCTTCAAATATTAAAGAAATTATCCCGGAAAAAATTGCTGGATTATTTTCAACCTCCTACCTTTTCTCCCGGAATCAGCCGCTCGATTTATCTGGCCATAAAAGAGCTAAGAATAGCAGAATTCTCTTCCCGAAATTTTCCGCGCCCTGCAATAGTTAACTTTAAAAAAGGCGAAGACCTGCTTAAGATAATGCAGGAGTATGAGAAAATATTAAAAGAGCAAAATTATATTGATGAAGCGGATATCTATCTCCAGGCAATTAAATGCAAAAAAAAGAATCAGCCGAAAAAAGAGATATTCATTGTCCCCTCTAATATCGAATTAAATTATTTGGAGGAAGTCTTTTTTCGGAAAATTATATTACCGGAATCAAAGGTTATCTATTTGCCCACACCAAGAAACTTAAAAAAACCCACCTCTTTTTATTTTTCTGAATCCTGTAAAGAAGAAGAAAATTATCCGGAAATGCCGCTTGCCATTGATTATTTATACGATATAGATAAGATGCCATCCAATCTGCCCGAAAAACTTAATGTTGAGTTAATCCAGTGTCACGGAGAATTTAATGAAGTAAAAACGATTATCCGAAAGATAAAATCTCAAAATATTCCTTTAGATGAAGTGAGCATTTTTTATACTGTGCAGGAACCCTATTCCCAATACCTCTATCAGCTGTCCAGACAATATTCCCTAAATATTACTTTTGGCAACGGGGTAAGTATTAAAAATACTTCTCCGGCGAAACTATTTTTTGCCCTGATTGATTGGATACGAGATAATTACAGTATAACAAAATTATATTTTTTGCTAACCGGGGGAAATTTTGATTTTAAAAACCAGCAGTCGAATCCGGATATTCCTACTCCCCAACGAGTGGCTTCTTTGCTGCGCAATTCTCCGATTGGGCGCAAAAGGAATCGATATATCAAGGGAATAGATTTAGTTATAAAACAGTTGGAAAGAGAGATTGAGCAGGTATCCGAAGACAGGCAAGAGAGATATCACAAAAAGCTAAAGGACCTTTTCTGGACAAAAGAATTTATAACCCAAATTTTTCATGAACTACCTCAAGGGAATTTTGATTATACTATCTCGCCAAAGCAGATTGCCCGGGGGCTTTTAAATATTGTTACTAATTACAGCAAAATAGATGAAGACACTAATTTAGACGAAGAAGCGATAAAAAAGATAAAAGAGAGGTTAACTATTTTAATAGAAAGTGACTATCCTCTTTCTAATATGCCAGTAAATGAAGTCCTCACCCTGATAACTGATTTAATCAAAAATGAAAGGGTGAACTGTTCGGAGCCGAGAGGAGGCTGTCTGCATACTGCCAGCTACAAAAAGGGAATTTGGCTTAACCGCCCCTATAATTTTATTGTAGGAATGGATTCTGCAAAATTTCCCGATTCAGCGCACGACGGATCTATTTTACTGGATGCCGAGAAAAAAAGTACTGACCGCATTAATCCCAATAAAGAAAAAGGCAAAGAAAGCCGATACAAGATGCTTCAATTGTGTACTTCTCTTAAAGGTAAAATTATTCTTTCCTATTCCCGTTTTGATACTCAGGATAATCGGGAATTAGCCCCATCGAGTTTAATGCTGCAGCTATACCGTTTAAAAACCGGGGATAATCAGAAAGATTATTCTGATTTTTACAACAGCTTTAAAGATATTTTCGGGTTTGTCCCTTGCAAGCCCCAGGAAATTCTTGATTCCGCAGATTGGTTCTTATATTCTACAAGACATAACCTTTTAGATATTGCTCCCCTTTTTGAGCACCTTTACCCTGCCCTATCCGAAGGTTTTTATGCCGTCCGGCAGAGAGAAAAAGAAGAGCTTAACCGCTTTAACGGAAAAGTAAAAGTAGACCCTAAACAGGTAGACCCCCGTCTTAACCGGGGATTGGTGGTATCAAGTTCCAGATTG
>JAHIPN010000228.1 GCA_018894595.1 bacterium | reverse complement strand
TTTAGGGGATAAAGCGAAATGGATGGAAGGAAAATATAAATTTCCTCATATCTATCTAAAATCTTTATCTGTTTCTGCTAAAGAGTAGATAGTTAAAAATTTATTTAATATTAATTTTTATATATTGGGGTAAAAAAAATGAATGAAATGCAGTTTCCCGTGTGTGCGCCTCGGGTTAAAGAGTTTATGTTAAAGCCAGAATACTGGATAGAGCAGACTAAAGAGGCAGAAGAATTAATTTTAAATAGAGAAGAGATAAATAAGTTAAATAAAGAATCATTAAGGCAGATGAAGTCTAAAGGATTTGAAGAATGGTTGTATGATTTAGAAAAATATCCTAAAAAGATAACTAAAGAAAAATTATTAAATAGCATGAAGACCTATTCCTCTAAAGACGTATTTCCTATAAAGCCCTGTTATGATATCTCTGGTAATGAAATTCCAGAAACAGTAAAGAAAGAAGTTCTATATCAAGCCAATTTTGATGGTATACCTGATGAAATTCAAGTAGAATTGGGAATGTTAATAAAAAGAGAAGATGTAATGGCTTTCCCCACTGATATAGTTTTTGCTGAAAAACCAGAAAGTATCGATCTAAATCTTTTTCAACTTACTATCTTACCTGTTGGGAGTCCAGTAGCAATTTTACATAAAAGTAAAAGCAAAAACTGGTATTATGTTCAAAGTATTATATGTAAAGGATGGATTAAAGCAGAGAATATTGCTTTAGCAAGGAATAAGAAAGAAGTATTTGATTATTTAAAGACAGATAAATTCTTAATAGTTACTGAGAGTAGGGTTGAAACAGAGCCAAACCCCTTTATAAAAGAAATTTCTAATATTCTTTTTCAGATGGGGGATAAAATTCCTTTAATTGAATTTGACAAGATTCCAGAATCAATTCCAATTGGTAATTTGCATGCCCAATCTGCAGAAGGTTGCTATGTAGTAAAGATACCTATGAAGGATGAGGATGGATATCTTCAATTCAAATTAGCCTTAATTGCCCGCTCAAACGAGCTTTGTGAAGGTTATCTTTCTTATACAAGGGGAAACATAATTCGTCAAGCATTCAAATTATTAGGGGAAAGATATGGATGGAATGGTATGTTTAGAAGAAGGGATTGTGCGCAATCTATTATGAATATTTACAGTACTATAAATATTCATATCCCTTGCTATACTAAAATGCAGGAGGAAGGAGCAGCCGGAAAATCTATTAAGTTTAGCGGTTCTATTAGGGATAGAGAGGATATACTAAATCAGTTAAAACCCAGCGATCCCCTCTATTTGAAAGGACATGTAGTAATGTATTTGGGCAGGGTTGGGAATAATTATTATATAATTCATTCCGGTGCTGGATACGGAATAAAAAACGAAGATGGAAGTATAAAATCAATAACTGTCCATGGGATTTTTATTACAGAAGTACATCAATTACTTATGAGTGGGAAGAAAAGCTATTTGGAAGCATTTACAACTGCACGTCAATTTCAAATTCAATAATCTGAAATATCACCCTCAATACTTATTTGACTGCTATCAATAAAATTTTCCAGATTTGATATAGATTTTTCAGTCCTTTAATTAAAGAGTTCACCATTTCGGTTTTCTTCTTAATTTTTATTTCTCTGCAAGACCATAATAATTTTCTTAGAAAATGGTAAATTAAGATTAAATTAAAAAATAATAAATATTTTTTATAAATTAAATAAAAAAAGAAGATTTTTTTACTTTTATGTGATATTATAAATTATAATAATAAAAAAAGAAGGTAAAAATAAATTAAGGATGTGAAAGAAGGATGATACAAATACAGGGGAAAGACAGTTTACCCAATGGTATTTTAAGGATTAAAAGCCAGCTTACTTCTTTAAAACCAGCGGAAAGAAGAGTAGCTGATTATATATTAGACAATATTAATGAAGTTATTCATCTTTCTATTACAAAAATGGCCGAGAACGCGGGAGTAAGCGAGGCTACAGTAGTTAAATTTTGTCAACATATTGGTTATTCAGGTTACCAGGAGCTAAAAATTATTTTGGCACAAGCTGGAGAAAAAGACTACAGAGAGCATATTTATGGCGAAATTGAGGCCAATGACGACATTGATATCATCATTAAAAAAATCTTTCAAATTTATAATCAATCATTAAACAATACAAAAGAATTACTACAAAATACTGATGTTAAAACCAGTATTGAAATGATTTTAAAAGCTCGCAGGTTATATTTCTTTGGTTTTGGGGCTTCGGGAATTGTAGCAGAAGATGCAGATTTGAAATTTAAAAGGATTAATTATATATCTGAGGCTTTAACAGATAATCATAGGCAGAAGACAATAGGAGCTTTATTAACCAAGGAAGACGTCGTAATTGCCATATCTGATTCGGGGAGGACTAAAGAATTGATTGAGTCACTTAAAATAGTTAAGAACGCAATGGCAAAAATTATTGCTATTACATCTAATTTAGGTTCCCCTATTACTAAATTAGCAGATATTACTTTGCTTACTTCATCCCAGGAAACACCTTTTAGAGGGAGTGCTTTAGCTTCGAGAATGGCCCAATTAGCAGTAATCGATGTATTGTTTTTGGGGGCAGCTGTTGCTGAATACGATAAAACCCTGGAGGCTTTAAATAAAACAAGACTGGTTATGCAAGAAAGCAAATTGTAATTAAATTATGAATATATAAAAAAGTTAACAGTGAGGAGATAATATGGCACTAAATAATAAAATTTCTAGAATCACTGAAGAAAGAAATTCTGCTAGCATGAAGATTGATCAGATGGATACGGAGGAAATAATATCTTTGATTAATCAGGAAGATGCCAAGGTGGCCGAGGCTGTTAGAACAGAAATACCCGCTATCAAAGAGGCAGTTAATATGATTGTTGATAGAATGAAAAAAGGAGGTCGGCTGTTTTATGTAGGAGCAGGAACCAGTGGTAGACTGGGGATATTAGATGCGATAGAGTGTGGACCTACTTTTGGCGTTGAAAATGGCAAAGTAGTAGGGATTTTAGCTGGAGGGGAAAAAGCCATGTTTGTTGCTCAGGAGGATACAGAAGATAATTTTAATATGGGGGCAAAAGCAATAAAAAAATATAGCATAAATGATTTAGATAGCGTAATTGGAATAGCTGCCAGCGGGAATACTCCTTATGTGTTAGGGGCGATAGATGCGGCCAAAAGACATGGAGCTCTTACCATTGGGCTTATTTGTATTATTGGTTCACTTTTAGATAAAAAAGTAGATGTAGTAATAGCCCCTATTGTAGGGCCTGAAGTAATTACAGGATCAACCAGAATGAAAGCAGGGACAGCCCAGAAAATAATTTTAAACACAATTTCAACTACAGTGATGATTAAACTGGGAAAAGTGTATTCAAACTTAATGGTTGCTCTTAATCCTTCTAATTATAAGCTAAGAGAGAGGGCTAAAAATATCTTTATGGAAATTACCAATGCCAATTATGAAACAACAGCGGAATACTTAAAAAAAGCAGATTATAATATAAAAGCGGCTATTGTAATGTATCAAAAAGGAGTTACTCTGAAGGAAGCAATAAAACTATTGAAAGAAAAGGAAGGAATTCTGACTAGAATCATTGATTCAAATAGCAACTGATGATATCCACAGTCTTTTAGAGAAACCGGTGAGTTGGATTAAAAGAAGGCAATGTATATATTCCGAGCAACTTTGGTCTTTAAAGCCTTGCCAGTCGTTGTTATGAAATTCGTAGAGCTTGACGAATTAGCCGTATGCAGAACGATAGATACGTTGTCACGAGAAGGCGATTATTTTAGCTTTAAGGGGGTGGTGAAGAAAAAAAATATATTATGATTGTGCCCAAAAAGCACAGATTTAATATAAATTTCATCGCAGTTCTCTATACATAAAGTTTTTTAAAATCTAACACAAAAGGAGTGTTTAGTATAATGTTAAAATTCACAAAGATTAAGGGCATAAGTATATTATTAATGATATTAGTTATTGTTTTTATGGTGTCGGGTTTGGCAGAAGCTAAAAAAGTTACAATAAATTGGTGGATAAATCCCTGGCGAATTGCTCCTCCCGGATTCCCCTCCGATAAGGCTCCTGAAAGCGAGGATTTTCCTAAATGGGTTTCCGCAGAATTCATGAAATTACATCCGGAGGTAGAAGTTAATTATGTCGTGGTAGGAAATCAGGAATATCCGCAGAAGATAGCGGCATCAATTGCTACCAATACTCAACCGGATCTTTTTAAGGGTCCTGTCTGGGATAGCCGTTGGGCTAAAGCAGGATTATTAGAACCAATTGATGACCTTCTAACAAAAGAGGACTGGCAGGATTACTATGAATTGGCACTTGAAGTCGGCAAGGTTGACGGTAAGCATTATGTTTGGCCCTGGAGCTTCGGTACCAATGGCATGGGAACTTCAATGTTGTTATATACACCGGATTTTGAAAAAGCCGGGATTGATTGGAAAAGCATTGTAAAAAATGGCTGGACAATGGAAGAATTTATCGAAGTCTGCAAAAAATTAACCTGGGATACTGATAACGACGGAAATATTGACCATTATGCCATTAGTTTTGGAGCCAAGGATACACACAATATTCTAAACTTTGTATATGCCATGGGTGGAGAATTAACCAATGAAGACGAATCCAAGGTGATAATGAATTCCAAAGAGGCAGCTGCCGGTCTACAATTTTTGATTGATCTGGTAGGAAAATACAAAGTAGCTCCTGCAGGCATTGAGGCAATGGGTGTATACGATGTAATCGGAAACTTTCATTCCCATCGGACAAGCATGGGCTTTGGAGGCCCTTACGAGATCGGAAGAATAAAAAGATACCTAAAAGAGGGAAAAATTGCAGAGCAGTTTTATCCTGTTGTAGCTCCTTTCCCGCATTTAAAAGGTAAGGATCCGGTTGCCTATGCTACAGCCAGTGGTTTTATAATGTTTAAACAAGGGGATCCGGAAAAGAAAAAAATGGTTACCGAATTTGTTCGTTTTTTAACCAATAAAGAAAATACTGCTTTACTGGAATCATTACAATATTTAACTGCCAGGCGATCTGTAAATGAAAAATTGTATATAGATGATGCTTATATGAAAGAGCAAATTGACAGCTATTCTCGAATTATGGATAACTACGGGATGCCATTTTTCGGATCTATGGAATTTCCTTATGCTGAAATGAGCAAATTCCTGAGCGCTGCTTTTGAATCTGCATTTTCCGGGAGTAAATCGCCCCAGCTGGCTTTGGCTGGATTTGCTTTAGAAGCTAATAAAATACTGGAAAAATACAAGTAGAACTAACAATTAATAGCGCGAAGGAATTTAACGCTCCTTCGCGCTATTATATCCGGAGAAATAATATATGAAATTATCTAAAATAATTTGGAAAGAACGCTGGGGATATCTATTTGTTCTGCCGCACTTTGTTCCTTTTTTAATATTTTTTTTAATTCCTGTAGTATGGGGTATATATTTAAGTTTATTTGATTATAATGTTTTTTCCAAGACATTTATCGGGCTTGGTAATTATAAGGAAATTTTTACTAATTGGCTTTTTTTAAAGGCCTTGAAAAATACATTTTTTTATACTTTTGGAGTGGTTCCGCTTTGGTTGGCAAAAGCTCTATTGGTCACAGTATTAATTTATCCGTTTCATAAAAGCATCAGAACTTTTTATAAAACAATCTTTTATATACCGCATGTTTCTTCAACGGTAATAATTGCCATGATATGGTTATGGATTTTTAATCCCAGCTTCGGCTTATTAGATTATTTTGTAAGGTCTTTAGGTATTAACCCGGTTGTATGGCTGGGGAATAAAGCGACAGCTATGCCTTCATTAATTTTGATGCAGGTTATTATGGGAGGAGGATCTACCATTGTTTTGCTTTCAGCAGCCATGTCCTCAATTCCGGAGTATTATTTTGAAGCAGCAGAGTTAGAAGGAGCAAATTCATGGAGTATCTTTTATAAAATTACGCTTCCTCTCTTGAAACCTGCCATTTTATATGTGTTAGTTATGGGAACAGTGGCCAATTTCCAGACGTTTTCGAATATTTATATTATGACTCAGGGTGGTCCTGATTTTTCAACAATTACTGTTGCCTATCTTGTTTACGAGACAGCTTTTAAAAGTTATAACCTGGGACTTGCTTCATCAATGTCAGTTGTCATGTTTTTCGCACTTTCTCTTCTTGCTGTTATTCAGTTTAGATGGTTAGGGAAAAATGTTGATTATTATTAAAAGGTGAAAAAGGATATGAGTTCAATAAAAATAAAAATACCTATCAGTAAAACAATATCAATAATAGTACTTTCTGTATTGGGGCTTATGGCTTTTATCCCACTTTACTGGATGGTTATTACTGCTCTGAAAGAGCCAACTTTGGCTATGAAATTTCCTCCTGAAATTTTTCCAAAGCAACTTACCCTGGATAATTTTAAAGAACTATTTGAACGCAGAATGATATTTAGATGGACATTAAATAGCATAATTGTTGCAGGAACTGTAACAATAGCGCAGCTTTTTTTGTGTGCATTGGCAGGATATTCTCTTTCTAAAAAAGTATTTCCAGGAGTTAAGGTATTTTTTTGGATTTATATAGCTTCCATGATGATTCCACGTCAGGTTACTATTGTTCCACTGTATATTTTAGTTGCAAAATTTAATATGATTAATACTTATTATGGATTAATTTTACCGAGCATTGCAGCACCTTTTGGAGTGTTTCTGATGCGCCAATTCATGGTTACTTTACCCGATGAGATTATTTCAGCTGCGAAGATAGATGGAGCAAGCGAATGGCAAATTTTCATAAAAGTTATACTTCCAATTTCTAAACCTGCTTTAGCAGTGTTAGGTATTTTCACTTTTGTAGGAGAATGGAATTCATTCCTTTGGCCTTTAATTGTAACAAATACAACAAAAATGAAAACTCTTCAAGCTGGTATTGCATTGTTACAAGAAGAAGTGCCCATGCAATATTCGTATTTAATGTCTGCAGCAACATTTGCAGCTATTCCTATGATTATTGTATTTTTCGCTTTCCAAAAGTATTTTCTTCGTGGCGTTACGTTAGGTTCCATAAAATAAAATTTAAAAAGGATAAAAAGATTGAGAGCGCGAAAATTATTAGTTACGTTTGATCTGGATGGGGTATTAATAAAAAATCCTTTTAGAGATGGGGTTTTCCCGGAAGTAGGGGAAATTTTAGAAAAACAGTTTATTGAAATATACGGATTTATGCTCCCTAACTTTAAAAAAAATACTATACACGATATTTTAAATGAATTTAGGAAAAGCTTAAACAGCAACAAGCCTTATTTAGCTTATGATTGGGATAGGGTTGTTCAAAAAGTTGCCAACAATATGGGATGTCCAGGAAATATAGATATTGTTGATTTAGTTAAAAAATATTGTAAGTTTCCTTATATTTATGCCTACAAAGAAGTAGATGAAGTATTAGACTGGCTTAAGCGTAAGGACTGTAGGCTAGTTGTGCTAACAAATGGGTATTATAAGTATCAATATCCTGTACTAAAAACACTAGGTTTAGATAAATATTTTGAAGAAATTATTGTACCAGAAATTATAAAAAACGTGAAACCGGGGAAAGATATGTTCCTTAAAGTTTATAAAAATGATGATATTTGGTATCATGTTGGCGATTCTTTACTACAGGATGTTTATGGTGCTAATAGAATAGGAATAAAATCAATATGGGTACAAAGAGATATGCCAAAAGATTTAACTAGATTAAATCCATCTGAACGTATTAAATCTAAAGAAGGATATATATTTTTCAAGGGAAAATTAGATAATGAATTGCAACTAAAAAATATTAAATTTAATGATAAAGAGATTATGCCAGAATATATTATTTCTTCTTTACAGGAATTAAAAAAGGTGATTATTAATTAGAATTTAAATCATTTATATAATTTTTTATTGATGTATTGATGGAATTGCTATCCTATTTATTAATTTTTTAGAGTAAAATATCAAGTCTGATTTATTTTGAGTTGTTCAAAATACAGTAGTGTAAGACGTGATGGTATAGTGTGAGTATTAAGAATTAACAGAATCAAGAGTAATTCAGGAGGAGTTATAATAACTTTAGAGAACTTGCTACCTAAAATGACTCTTAGGCAAAAAGTAGGCCAGATGTTCCAGATAGGTTTTAGGGGTAAAACAGTTACTCCTGAAACAAAAGGAATGATAGAGGATTATCATATTGGAGGGATAATCTATTTTCGACATAATATTTATTCTCCTCAACAGGTAGCTGAACTCTCTAATGAATTGCAAACTGTAGCTAAGAATCAGGAGTTGGGCTTACCATTGATGATCTCTACTGACCAAGAAGGAGGAATAGTTAATCGTCTAACTGGAGGAACTCATTTTCCGGGGAATATGACTTTAGGCGCTACTCAGGATATTGATCTGGCCAGAAAGATGGGGCAAGCAATAGCTCGAGAATTAAAAGCAGTAGGCATTAATATGGATTTTGCTCCAGTCCTAGATGTTAGTAATAATCCACTTAATCCAGTTATTGGGGTCCGTTCTTTTGGGGAAGATCCCTTATTGGTTGCTGAGTTAGGGGGAGCTTTTATTGAGGGAGTGCAATCAGAAGGAGTTATTGCTTGTGGTAAACATTTTCCTGGGCATGGAGATACGGTGGTTGATTCGCATTTAGATCTCCCAGTTGTTCAACATAACATGGAACATTTAGAGAGGATAGAGCTTTATCCTTTTAAACAAGTTATAAGAGCAGGAGTAGATAGTATTATAACTACCCACGTCTATTTTCCTGCCATAGAGCCAACAGAGGGAATGCCTGCAACTTTATCATATAATGTTTTAACCGTGTTATTAAGAAAAAAACTAGGGTATAATGGTTTAATTATAACTGATTGTATGGAAATGAATGCTATTGCCGGTACTTTTGGTACAATAGAAGGGGCAGTGATGGCTATTGAAGCTGGCAGCGATATGGTCCTCATATCTCATACATTAGATAAACAGAAAGCCGCTATTGAAGAGGTGATTAAAGCAGTAAAAGCGGGGAGAATTACCGAAGAACGAATTAATCAATCTGTAATGAGGATTCTTAAACTAAAGGAAAAAAGGATTGGATTAAATCAAGGGCCTAATGCAGATTATAGAAGGATAAATAAAAAAGAGGGAGAAGAGATTGCTTATCAGATAGCCAAAAAAGGGGTTACTTTAGTTAAAGATGGTAAAAAATTAATTCCAATTAAAAAAGAAAAGAAAGTAATGGTTTTAGATTTTGCTATAGTTCATCAGACGACACTTGTCGAGAATGATGAGGAGCATAGAAATTCTTTTGCCTATTATTTATTGGAACAAGGGATACAGGTTGAGTATTTTTCTTTACCGAAAGAATGTACGGAATTACCTTTATTAAAGGGAATCGATCAGGTTATTGTTTGTACTTATGATGCTGTTCATAATCCTCAGCAGATTGAGGTAGTCAAAAAGTTGCAAACCAAAGGAGAACTACCTATTGTTTTAGCAATTCGTAATCCCTATGATCTAAATTCATTTCCTGAGATATCTGCCTTTTTAACTACTTATGATTATAGCCCGGCAAATTTGCAAGTAGCAAGTGAGATAATAATTGGTAAATGTGAAGCTCGAGGAGTTTTACCCGTTACTTTAAACCTTTAGAGCAATAGGTTTTTTAAATAGGAGACATAAGTCCTTATTGAATAAATAAGCGGAGTTTGTTGTGTAAGACATTTGAGAAAGGAAAATTAGGAATGGTAAAACAGGATAGAGAGGAACAGATAGATCAATTTAT
This sequence comes from bacterium, assembly GCA_018894595.1. Next base: position 3,526 of record JAHIPN010000228.1, on the reverse strand, counting down.
TCAGCAAGAGATAAAAAAAAATACTTTTCCCGGAATTGTTTTAGGAATAGTTAATGACAAAAAGATTCTTTATAAGAAGAGTTTTGGCTATGCCCAATTGGAGCCAGATAAGATTAAGATGAAAGAGAATACTATTTTTGATTTAGCTTCTTTAACCAAAGTAGTAGCTACCACTGCTGTTATTATTCAATTAATTGAGAGTGGGAAGATTGATCTTTGGGATTACTTAAGACATTACTATCCTGAACTACCTTCCGGGCAAAAAGAAGAAATTACTATTTTTCATCTACTAACTCATACATCAGGATTTCCAGCCATTATCTGTTTGTGGGACCAGGGACTTAATTATGAAGAAAAAATTAAACGTGTTTTGGATAATCCTTTAGAAGAGAAGGTTGGGGGAAAAGTCATCTATAGTGATTTGAATTTTATTCTTTTAGGAGACTTGATTTGGCGGGTGACCGGGCAGAGATTAGATAAATATGCCAGTCAACATATTTTCCAACCATTAGGGATGAAAATGACCACCTTTAATCCTCTTAAAAATTTACCTTATACTAAGAATAAGGATTATGCTGCCACTGAGTTATGTAAATGGCGTAATAGAGTAATGATTGGAGAGGTGCATGATGAGAATGCATTTTCTTTTAATGGAGTTAGTGGGCATGCTGGTCTTTTTTCTACAATTGATGATTTGACTAAATTTACGCAAATGTTGTTAAATAATGGACTCTATCAAGGTATTAGGGTGTTATCTTTTAGATCGGTAGGGTTGATGAGTAAGGATTGGACTCCTAATTTAGATAATCACCGAGGCCTGGGATGGGGCTTAATTAAAAATTCTCATTCTTCTGGCGGAGTGCTCTTTAGTGAATCAGCATTTGGGCATACTGGTTTTACTGGAACATCTATATGGATCGATCCTAAATCAAAAATAGGTGTGGCATTATTAACTAATCGGGTTCACCCAACAAGGGAGAATACAAAAATTATTTCTTTTCGTCCCCGGCTGCACAATTTGATTGCTTCAATATTTTTATATTAGGGAGTAAAAGAGTATGAATATATGTGGAATTGATGCCGGAGGTACAAGTACTAAGTGTGTTTTAGTAAATGAAGAGGGTGTTCTTCTGGCTGAAAGTAAAGCTGGCCCGGCTAATTATCAGGTAACAGGTCTTACAAATGTTATCCAAGAAATTAGAAAAGCACTTAATCTAGTTTGTAAAAAAGCAGGGATAAATGAGATTGATATTTTAGGAATTGGTTTGGCTGGGGTTGTTAGTAAAGAAGATATTCAGATGGTTAAAAACAATCTTTTACCGTTAAACCAGGTTAAAAATTGCTTTATAACAAACGATGGAGAGATTGCAGTTTTAGGTGCTTATGCTGGGGAATCAGGAATAGTTGTTATCGCAGGTACTGGATCAATTGTATATGGGCTTAAAGAAGATGGTACTACTGTACATGCTGGAGGGTGGGGGCCAATATTAGGAGATGAGGGTAGTGCTTTTTGGATTGGGCTTAAAGCATTACAAGCAATTATAAAAACAGAAGAAGGCCGGTGTATAAATACTTCTTTATCTAATATTTTAATGAACAGCTTTAATATTAATAATTTAAAAGAATTAGTTTCATTTGTTTATCAAGATAAATTACCTAGAGAAAAGATAGCTTCTTTAGCTCCTTTAGTGATTGAGACTATGGCAAACGGAGACCAGGTAGCAAAACAAATTATTGAAAAGGGATGTGATGAACTAATTCTAATGATTAAAGTTATAGCAAAAAAATTAAATTATCAAAAAAAAGAAATTGCAGTTACAGGAGGATTGTTTAATAATTCTCCATTTTATGATCTTTTTTCTTATAAGCTTAAAAAAGTGAGCAACTATAAAGCAATTAAACCCCTTTATCCAGCTGTATATGGTGCAATTTTTTATGGAGCTTTAAAGGCTGGATTAAATTTATTTTTTAAGGAGAAGGAAAAGGGATGGATGATAAAATTGTAGATGGTAAATTAATTTTATTTGAGAGAGAGTGTGTGGGTAGTAAATGAAGATTATTGTACCGATAAAACAAGTACCTGAAACAAGCAATGTAAAAATGGACGAAGAAACAGGGACGATGATTAGAGAAGGAGTTGAAAGCATTATAAATCCTCTTGATTTATATGCTATCGAAGAAGCAATAAGACTAAAAGAACAATTTTGTGGTGATGTTACTGTTATATCTATGGGTCCCGGCAAAGCTATTGAAGCTATAAAAGAAGCAATTGCGATGGGATGTGATAATGGAATACTTTTATCAGATAGAAAATTTGCCGGCTCCGATACTTGGGCTACTTCTTATGTGTTATCACGATGTATAAATAAGATAGGAAATTTTGATCTTATATTGTGTGGTGAAAGAGCTACAGATGGTGATACAGCACAAGTGGGTCCGGGTATAGCATCATTCCTTAATTTGCCATTATCCACATTTACAAGTGAAATAGCCGGATTGGAAAAAGATTCGATTCAGGTAAAAAGGCTTGTAGAGGGAGGCTATGAACTTTTAGATATGAAATTACCGGCTGTGGTGACAGTTGTAAAAGAAATAAATAATCCAAGATTGCCGACCCTGAAAGGCAAACTAAAGGCAAAGGAAATAAAAATACCTATATGGGGACCTAAAAATATTGATGCGCAAGATGAATGTTTGGGTCTTAAAGGATCTCCTACAAGGGTAGTTAGAATATTTGCTCAAAAGATATCAAGAGAAGGCGAAAAATTTATAGCCAAAGACGAAGATGATTTAGAAAAAGCAATAGATAAAATAATGGATTATCTTATTTTAAAAGAATTGATATGAGTATGAGGAGGATAAAGATGGCTGAAGTGTGGATATTTGCAGAGCAAAGACATGGCATATTAAATGAGGTTTCGTTCGAACTGCTAAACAGAGGGAAAAAACTTGCAGAAAAGCTAAATTCCCCGCTTACTTCAGTAATACTGGGGTACCATATAAGAAAAGATGATGTAGATGAATTAATTTCAAGAGGTGCAGATAAAGTACTTGTTGTTGATAATAAACATTTGGAGAATTTTCTCGTTGAACCATATGCAAGAATTTTAGTTTCACTTTTAGATGAATATAATCCTCATATATTTATAGCTGCAGCTACGACATTAGGCAGGACGTTAATGCCCTATATTGCAATTAAGAAAAAGACGGGGCTTACAGCGGATTGTACTGTTCTTGATATAGAGGAGGGCACAAGCAATCTTTTGCAGACACGACCGGCAATAGGCGGAAATATTCTTGCAACAATAAAAACGCCAAATACAAGACCGCAGATGGCAACAGTAAGGCCACATTCAACAAAACCAGCTCTTCCTGATAAGAATAGAAAAGCATTCCTGTAATGCGTGAAAATGGACTTTGAAAATTAAAAAACCTCCTGCTATGATTGATGTGTGCCTTAGAAACGCACAAAAATCATAATAATCAGGAGGTCGTAAGTAAATGAAAAATCGTAATGTTCAAAAGT
>JAHIPN010000227.1 GCA_018894595.1 bacterium | reverse complement strand
CTCATTCTTCTGGCGGGGTATTTTTTAGTGAAGCAGCTTTTGGACATACCGGTTTTACCGGGACATCTATTTGGATTGATCCTCTATTAAAGATAGGAGTTGCTTTATTAACTAATCGGGTTCATCCAACAAGAGAAAATAAGCAAATTATTGCATTCCGCCCATTGTTGCATAATTTAGTTGTTAATTTATTTTGCAATTCTTAAAGAATAAAGTAACAACAAAGAAGGATATTTAAAAAGTTTAAAAACTTGGTAAGTTTTGATTTTTCGGAGGTGAGAAGAGTGAGCCATAAATTTGTAGTTGGTTTAATGTCTGGTACTTCCTTGGATGGAATTGATGCAGCTTTAGTTAAAATAGAAGAAAAACCTTGTTTAAAAGTTGAATTGGTGGAATTTGTTACTTTAGAATACAGCCGAGAAACATATAAAGAAATTTTAATTTGCTGCAATGAACAACTTGGAACTGTTGACAAAGTTTGTAGGTTAAATTTTAAATTAGGAGAATTATTGGCTGATGCAGCCTTGCAAGTTGTAAAAAAAGCAGGCATAAGTTCAGAAGAAGTTGATTTGATTGGATCTCATGGGCAAACCATCTATCATAATATAGGGAAGAAAGACTTTATCTCAACTCTACAGGTTGGTGTAGGAGGAGTAATAGCCGAGAGAACAGGGATTACAACAGTAAGTAATTTTAGGGTTAGAGATGTGGCCGCAGGCGGGGAAGGCGCTCCCTTAGTGCCTTATATCGATTACCTATTATATAATAGTTTAGAACATAATCGAATATTACAAAATATTGGTGGGATTGCTAATTATACTTACCTTCCTGCAAAAGCTGATTTTTCTCAGATTAAAGGAACAGATACTGGCCCGGGGAATATGTTGCTTGATGGGGTAGTTTCTATATTAAGTAATGGTCGATTAAATTATGATCAGGATGGCAAATGGGCTAAAGAAGGCAAAGTTTCTAAGGATTTTTTAGTTCAGTTGATGAGACATCCTTTTATCCGGCAAAAGGCTCCCAAGACAACCGGTCGTGAAGTTTTTGGCCTTTCTTATGTCAAACAGATTATTGCCCTAGGAAGAAAATTAGGACTAAATAATACAGATATTATTGCTACTGCTACCGCTTTTGTGGCATATTCCATTGTTGATGCTTACCAAAGGTTTGTTAAAGATAGGATTGACCAGGTTATTATAAGTGGTGGTGGAAGTTATAATCTTACTTTAGTAGAGATGATCCAAGTTTATTGTAAAAAATTGTTAAGTGATAAGCATATAGATATTTTGACTCAGGAAGAACTAGGATTTTCCAGTGAGGCTAAAGAGGCAATTGCTTTTGCAGTTTTGGCTTATCAAACCATGAAGGGAAAGGCTAATAATGTTCCTCAGGTTACCAAAGCTAAAAAACATGTTGTTTTAGGCGATATTACGCCAGGTAGAAATTTTTATGATTATTTAAAATGGTGAGGATATTTATAAAATAAATGTTTGCTATTTCAAGAATAAATTATTTTACTTGATGGAGAAAGTATAGTAAATGAAAATTATTGTACCGATAAAACAAGTACCTGAAACAAGCAATGTGAAAATGGATGAAAAAACAGGAACGATGATTAGAGAAGGTGTAGAAAGTATTATAAATCCACTTGATTTGTATGCTATTGAGACAGCAATTAGATTAAAAGAACAATTCTGTAGTGAAATTACTATCATATCTATGGGACCAAGTAAAGCAATTGAGGCCATAAAAGAAGCAATTGCTATGGGTTGTGATAAGGGAATACTTTTATCAGATAGAAAATTTGCCGGTTCTGATACCTGGGCTACCTCTTATGTGTTATCACGATGCATAAACAAGATAGGAAATTTTGATCTTATATTGTGTGGTGAAAGAGCTACGGATGGTGATACGGCACAGGTAGGACCAGGTATAGCATCATTCCTTGATTTGCCAATATCAACATTTACAAGTGAAATAGTCAGAGTAGAAAAAGACTCAATTCAGGTAAAAAGACTGGTAGAGGGGGGTTATGAACTTTTAGATATGAAATTGCCAGCTGTATTAACAGTTGTAAAAGAAATAAGCAATCCAAGATTGCCAACTTTAAAAGGAAAATTGAAAGCAAAAGAAATAAAGATACCAATATGGGGTCCACAAATTATTGATGCACAAGATGATTGTTTAGGCCTTAATGGTTCTCCTACAAGGGTAGTTAAGATATTTACTCAGAAAATATCAAGAGAAGGAGAAAAATTTATAGTTAGAGATGAAGATGATTTAGATAAAGCAATAGATAAAATAATGAATTATCTCATTTCCAAAGACATAATATAGGGAGGATTAAAAATGGCCGAAGTGTGGACATTAGCAGAGCAAAGACATGGTATACTAAGTGAGGTTTCATTTGAATTATTAAACCGAGGTAAAAAACTTGCAGAAAAGTTAAATTCTCCACTATCCTCAGTAATATTAGGCTATTGCGTAAAAAAAGAGGATATAAATGAATTAATTTCAAGAGGTGCTGATAAGGTATATGTAGTTGATGATAAACATTTAGAGAATTTTCTTGTAGAACCATATGCAAGGGTTTTAACTTCACTTTTAGATGAATATAATCCTCATATATTTATAGCTGCAGCTACAACATTGGGCCGAACGCTAATGCCTTATATTGCAATTAAGAAAAAAACGGGACTTACAGCAGATTGCACATTTCTTGATATAGAAGAGAATTCAAATAACCTTTTACAGACAAGACCAGCAATAGGAGGAAATATTCTTGCTACCATAAAAACACCGAATACAAGACCACAGATGGCAACAGTAAGGCCTCATTCAACAAAACCGGCTTTTCCTGATAGAAATAGAAAAGGAGAAGTAATATATAAGAAATATAATAATGAGATTTTTAAATCAAGAACAAAGTTTATAAAATTTATAAAAGATGAGTCGCAGCAGGTAACTGTGCAGGATGCAAAGATAATTGTGTCTGCTGGCAGAGGTATTGGGAAAAAAGAAAAATTTAAGATAATAGATGAATTAGCTGAGATTTTAGATGGAGCGGTCGGTGCATCGCGCGATGTTGTTGATAGAGGCTGGAAAACCTACCCTCATCAAATAGGGTTAAGTGGCAAGACTGTTTCACCCTTATTATATATTGCTAATGGTATATCAGGATCTGTTCAACATATTGCAGGGATACAGACATCAGAAAATATTATTGCCATCAATAAAGACCCTGATGCCCAGATATTTAAACTTGCAGATCTTAGTATTGTAGGTGATTTACACGAGATAGTTCCCCTCTTGATTGAAAGAATTAAAGAATATAAGGCAAGAGAGG
>JAHIPN010000020.1 GCA_018894595.1 bacterium | reverse complement strand
TAACCGGTTTTGTAAGATATACAGATGACCTAAAATTATCCGGAATGTTATATGCAAAGATAAAGAAGAGTCCTTATCCCCATGCAAAAATATTAAGGATTGATACATCAAAAGCAGAAAAATTGCCGGGAGTTAAAGTAGTTATAACCGGAAAGGATGTGCCTATTCGGGTAGGGCTCTATCTGGAAGATAAAACTTTTCTGGCTATTAATAAAGTGAGGTTTATAGGGGAACCGGTTGCAGCAGTTGCCGCGGAATCGGAAGAAATTGCTGAAGAAGCAGTGTCTTTAATCGAAGTAGATTATGAAGAACTACCAGCAATATTTAGCCCCCTGGAAGGTATAAAACCCGGTGCCCCCATTATCCATGAAGACTTGGGCAGCTACAAACATGCTTCCATAATTTTACCCCAGAGTGGTACGAATATAAGTAACCACTATAAAATTCGAAAGGGAGATGCCGAAAAAGGTTTTAAAGAAGCGGACCTTGTTTTTGAAAATGAGTTTTATGTCCCCCATATACAGCATAGCGCCATTGAGAATCATTGTGCCATAGCTCAAGTGGACCCCGAAGGTAAAATCACTGTTTGGGCAGGCTGCCAATCACCTTACGCGGTAAGGCGCACTCTTGCTGTTGCCTTTGATATGCCCCTAAATAAGATTAGAGTTATTTCTCCGGCTATAGGTGGAGGATTTGGTGGTAAAGCAGGTACAACTCTGGAAGGAATAGTCATCCCCCTAGCTCAGAAAGCTAATTACCGCCCTGTAAAACTGAGTTTTTCGAGAGAAGATGTTTTTACAAATACTTTTGTTCGGCAGGGTATGTATGCCAGGATTAAGATTGGGGCTACTAAGGACGGTAAGATTATTGCTGAAGAAAACATTTTTTACTGGGATGGTGGGGCATATACCGAATACGGGGTAAATATCGCTCGAGCAGGCGGATATGCCTCAACCGGACCATACGATATTCCCAATGTGAAAGCTGATTCGATTTGTGTATATACCAATCATCCGGTAGGCGGCCCTTATCGTGGGTTTGGAATGTCTGAGATACACTTTGCTATAGAGCAGAATCTGGACATAGTGGCTCATAAAATCGGAATGGATCCGGCTGAATTCAGGAGAAAAAATGCCTTAAAAGATGGCAGTACCACTGTAACCGGACAGGTTCTGGAGAATGTTGGTCTAATGCAATGTCTGAATAAAGTTACTGAAGATATAGAATGGGATAAAAGAGAAAGAAGAGTATCAAAAATAAAATATCGGGGCAAAGGTATTGCAGGTATGTATAAAGCACCATCTATGCCCAACAATGTAGGCTCTTCGGCAATTCTAAAAATTAATGAAGATGGGACTGTTAATTTATTAGTTACTGCGATGGATCTGGGGCAGGGCTCTGATACTGTCTTAACCCAGATAGCCGCTGAAGTACTTACTGTTCCTATTTCCCGGATAAGCATAATGACCGGAGATACAGATTGCACTCCCTATGAATGGCAGACAGTAGCAAGTCGAACTACCTATTGTTGTGGAAATTCAGTTAAAAGAGCGGCAGAAGATGCGAAAAATCAGATGTTAAGATTGGCATCATTAAAATTTGGCATTTCCGAAGAGGGTTTAGAGTTAAAAGATGGACAGATCATTTCAAAAATTTATCCTGATAAAAAAGTAAAAATTGCTGACCTGGCTATGGGCTTAACTATGCCTGACGGATCCGGGGTGCATGGCCCGATTATCGAAAGGGGGGCATTTATTCCTCCCGACGTAAAAGATACTGACAAGGAAACCGGTCAGGGAGATAAACCGGTGGCTTTTTGGACTTTTGGAGTACAGGCCGCAGAAGTTGAAGTAGATATAGAAACAGGTGAGGTGAAGGTCTTAAAAATTGCCGCCGCCTATGATGCAGGGAAAGCTATAAACCCAGAGCTTGTCTGTGCCCAAATAGAAGGGGGCATTGTCCAGGGATTGGGTTCTGCCCTATTTGAAGAGATGAAAATAGAAAAGGGTAAAGTCTTAAATCCCTCTTTTGTTGACTATAAGATACCCACAGTAGGAGATGTCCCGGAAATGAAAATTAGCATAATTGAGAATCCTGAACCTACAGGACCGTGGGGAGCAAGAGGAATTGCAGAGCCCTGTATGGTACCTACAGCGCCGGCTATTGCTAATGCAGTCTTTGATGCGATTGGCTGCAGAATTAATTCACTGCCTATAACTGCAGAAAAGGTTTTAAAAGCGATAAAGAGTAAGAATAAATAAGAAACGTAGACGGCAGTTGATGTGAATTTAATAAAG
>JAHIPN010000226.1 GCA_018894595.1 bacterium | reverse complement strand
TGAAAAAAATGGGATGTGTCCCTATTTATTCAATTTTTGACAAGTAACCTGATTTATAGTAATATATGATAAAATTAAGAGAAAAGTTTTAAGGGGAAGAGTAGAATAAAATTAGAAATAATTTTCTTCGAAGGTCATCCCCGAGCTGTTAATCTGAAAAGTTAGAGTAGGATTAACCGATAGTTTCGTTATAACTTAAATATCGAGAGCCTGTTTAATATTGATATTGTAAAAATCATTTTAGACAGGAATTAAGGTGGTACCGCGGATAAACTCCTTTCGTCCTTTTGAGAAACGAAAGGGGTTTTTTGTTTTTAAGTTTAAGGAGGAAAAGAAAATGAAAAAAATAGTTAATGAAATACCATCAGTATACGATCCTAAAAATGTTGAAGAAAAGTGGTATAAATTCTGGTTAGAGAAAGATTATTTTAAACCAAAAGATAACCATAATAAAGAAAATAATTTTTCTATCGTTATACCTCCACCTAATGTCACAGGTTCATTGCATACCGGGCATGCTTTAGTTAATACTTTACAGGATATTTTAATTAGATGGAAAAAAATGGAAGGTTACAATACCCTTTGGCTGCCAGGGACTGATCATGCCGGAATTGCTACTCAAAATGTAGTAGAAAAAGAAATTGCCAAAGAAGGGAAAAGCAGGTACGATTTAGGAAGGAAACAATTTGTAGAAAGAGTATGGGAATGGAAAGAAAAATACGGAAATAATATTGTAAACCAATTAAAGAAATTGGGATGTTCCTGTGATTGGTCACGATTAAGATTTACTTTAGATGAAGGTCTTTCCAGGGCTGTTAGAAAGGTATTTGTACAATTATATAAAGAAGGCCTGATATACCGAGCAAATTATGTGGTAAATTGGTGCCCGAGATGCCAGACTGCTTTGGCTGATATTGAGGTTGAATCAATTGAAGAAGATGCAAATCTATATTATATAAATTATCCCATAAAAGATTCTAAAGGAGAGATTATTACAGTTGCTACTACCCGTCCTGAAACTATGCTTGGTGATACTGCGGTAGCAGTTCATCCTGATGACAAAAGATATAAAAAATTTATCGGTAAAACCGCTATATTGCCTTTAATGGGGAGGGAAATACCGATAGTAGCTGATGGTTATGTTGACCCTGAATTTGGTACTGGGGCAGTAAAGATAACTCCGGCCCACGATTTAAATGATTTTGAATTAGGAAAACGTCAAAAACTACAAGTAATTAATATATTAAATAATAATGGCACAATGAATGAACAGGCAGGAAAATTTAAAAATTTACCCGTGTTTAAATGTCGAGAAAAAGTTTTGAATGAATTAAGAAAAAAGGGATTCCTAAATAAGATTGAAGATTATAAACATTCTATAGGCCATTGTTATAGATGTGAAACCATTATTGAACCATATCTTTCTGAGCAATGGTTCGTTAAGATGAAAGAAATTGCTGAACCTGCAATTTCAGCTGTAGAGGAGGGTAGGATTGAATTTACACCTTCTCGTTGGGACAAAGTGTATTATGAGTGGATGAGAAATATCAAGGATTGGTGTATTTCACGCCAATTATGGTGGGGACATCGTATCCCGGTCTGGTATTGTCAAGATTGCGGAGAAATAATCGTAGAATTAAAAGATCCTACAATCTGCGAAAAATGCGGCAGTCGTAATTTGATGCAAGACCCGGATGTTTTAGACACCTGGTTTAGCTCTGCCTTATGGCCTTTTTCTACCTTAGGCTGGCCGGAAGAAACAGAAGATTTAAAATCTTTCTACCCGACATCAGTATTGGTTACCGGTTTTGACATAATTTTCTTTTGGGTAGCTCGAATGATAATGATGGGATTAAAGTTTCGTGGTGAAGTACCGTTTAAGCAAGTTTATATAAATCCCTTGATTAGAGATGCAGAAGGCAAAAAAATGAGTAAATCCAGTGGAAACGTTATTGATCCTTTAACGGTGATTGATGAATATGGCGCTGATACTCTACGTGTTACTCTTGCCTCTTTAACTATACAGGGAGATTATATCTGCCTCTCAGAAGAGAGAATTAAAGGATTTAGAAATTTTACTAATAAAATATGGAATGTGTCAAGATTTTCTATAATGAATCTCAAAGATTTCGATATTGACAAAATAGAAAAAGAAAAATTAAAAATGTCCTTAGTTGATAAGTGGATAATTAGCAAGTTAAATGAAACAATAAAAAAATCCACCGAGTGTCTTAATGAATATAAATATGGGGAAGCCGTTAAAATTATTTATGAATTTGCCTGGAACGAGTTTTGTGATTGGTATATAGAATTCATTAAACCAAGATTATATCAAGAAGAGGATGCGATAGAAAAACGGACATCTCAATATATACTGTGGTTTGTTTTAGAAAATACTTTAAGGCTTTTACACCCCTTTATGCCTTTTATAACTGAAGAAATATGGCAAAAGTTGCCTCATAAAGGGGAAAGTATTATGGTTTCACCCTGGCCAAAATATAAAGAAAAATATATGAATAAAGATGCAGAAAATAAGATGGAAAAAATAATGAGTATTATTAAAACCATACGAAATATTAAGTCAGATATGAATATTCCCTATAGCAAAGAGATCGACTTATATTTAAATGTTAATGAAAAAGATAAATTAAAGTTAATAAAAGAAAATATTTATTATATCGAAACTATGATTAAAACAAAATCATTAGAGGTAGGAACGGGGATCAAAAAACCAGAGTATTCGGCTACAGGCGTTTTAGAAGGGGTAGAAATATTTATTCCCTTAAAAGATATAATAAACATTTCAGAGGAGATAGCTCGTTTGGATAAAAAATTAAATAAAATAAATAATGAGCTTAATGTAATTTGTAAAAAGATTAATAATAATGATTTCTTATCCAGAGCTCCGGAAGATATTGTTAAAAAGGAAAGAGATAAAGCAGATGATTTAAGAGATATTAAAGAAAGATTAGAAAATAATTTAAAATCGTTTAAGTGAATAGTCGTTAGTCGTTAGTGAATAGTATCTAGTAAAGAAAAAAAACAAGAAAATATTTGTATCGTGTGAGGAGAATAGGAGCCAGGAGTCAGAAGCCAGAATGAAAAAAAGGAAATGTCATTGCAAATAGTAGTTATATAATATGATGGGATTGCTTCGGTCGTTTTACTCCCTCCATTAGACTATTAATTAAGAATATATTAAAATAGATTAAAGTTTATTAAATTAACCAGGTACCGAATAAAGAAGGCTGAACAAGTCTATGCTCTCTCAAAAGAAAGACTTATATTGCGAATAAGACCCAGCC
>JAHIPN010000225.1 GCA_018894595.1 bacterium | reverse complement strand
ATTGCTAGTAATATGTCTTGGAACAAAATTTTTAGTTTATTTCTCTCTTATTTTCTTATTACTATAGAAGCATAACCAACTACCTGGTCATACATTCCCGAAACATCTCCCGAAGTAGCATATTTAAGCAACTCAGCCTTTTTTGCACCTAATGTTTCACAAACAATAAGCATTACAGTGATAGGACCAGGACCGCACATAGTTAAATTCTGTCGATAGATCATATTGTATAGTTTCTTGGGATTGAATTCAAGAATGGCATTTATTGCCTGTTTATCAGCGTTTTTAGCGTATTCCTGTGGTTCATAGTGGGTAAAGTCTGAGCTGGCAATTATTAAAATGCTTTTATCGACTACTGAAGAACAAATTGATTGGGCAATTTCTATATCGGTATTAATATCCTGGCGAGTCATGCAAATTGGCACAAATTTAATATTTTTACCGAAAGTATACTGAATAAAGGGTAATTGGACTTCTATGGAATGTTCAAACTGATGGGCTTTTTTATCCTTTTTTATTATTTTAGAGTTTTTTAAAATGTCTTCTGCAGTATCTGTATCAATTTCCAATTCTCCCAAAGGTGTTTTCCATTTTCCTTCCACCATAATAGAAACATCTTCCCCGAAGCCACGATGATTAGGCCCCAATATAATAATGGTGTCGGGTTTGCCATCTAAAGCGATTTTGTAAAATCCGTTAGCTGCAACAGGGCCTGAATATATATAACCTGCATGTGGACTAACTAATCCAATAATATTATTTTGTCTTTCGGGATTTACCAGAGGAATTTTGCCAGGTCCTATTTTATGTAAAAAACATTTTTCAATCTGTTTATTTAAAGATTTTGAATCGCCAGCGTAAAAGCTACCTGCGACGGCAGGTCTTCTTAAATTTAACTCAGTCATAAGCCTACCTCCCCTACTCGATTAAAAACATAATCTTATTAAATGTTTTCAAGTTATTTAAGATTAAAATCTTCCTCTTTTGGAATGTCGACTATTTTTTCTCTTCTTTTTTATTTTTGGTAATAGTATTATAAAAAATATTAATATGATTAATGATAGAAAGACTGCTCTAAAAAAAGTTGAATAAAATAAATATTTAGAATAAGACAAATAGTATCTTCTTTTGGCTGAAGGATAATTGGGATTTAAATTTAATACCTCTTTGAATTCTTTGGATGCAACTTTGAAGAGAGAATTATTTTCATAATCTACAGCTAAATTAAATTGAGAATCAATAATCTTTAATTCGTTTTTCTGATCATCCGGATAGACCTTTTTAAGGTATCTATAAGCCTCTATTGCTTTTTCCCATTCTTTATTTTCATAAAAAGCAGCAGCAATTCTTTCACGGGCATCGATATTTAGTGGATCTATAGAAATTACCTGTTCATATTCTAATATTGCTTTCCCCCAATTTTTTTCTTCGCTATATTTATCGCCTAAATTACTATGAATAACTATTTGGGATACGCAATATTTTACAATTCTATTATTTCCTGCATCAGCAACATAGATATAATCCCTGTCATCTATAACAATTCCTTCAGGGTAATTTAAACTAGTTCCATCCGATTGGTTCCCAAATTCTAATTCAAAATTATCATCTTTATCATATTTTACTACTTTTCCGTTTTTATAATCAGTGATATATATGTTGTTTTTTGAATCAAAAGCAATATATCTTGTGCCGTTAAACTGACCAGGCTCACTTCCGCTGTCACCAAATTTTCTTAAAAATATGCCTTCTTTGCTAAATACCTGTACCTGGTCATGGAGAGTGTCAGCAACATACATATTTCCTTCATTATCAAAAACAATCCCTCTTGGGTAATAAAATTCGCCGTCTCCCATTCCTTCTTTTCCAAATTGTTTAATATACTCGAGAGTAGGAGAAAATATTTGTATTCTACTATTTCCCGTATCTACAATATAAATATTATCCTCTTTATCAATGGCAATACCTCTTGGATTTAAAAATTCACCCGGGCCATTTCCTTCTTTTCCAGTCATCTGTAAAGATTTACCTTCCGGTGATATTTTATGGATTCTGTGGTTAAATTGTTCTACCACGATTATATTTCCATTACTATCCAGAACCAAACCAACCGGGCCATCAAGTTTTAACGCATCCTCCCCTTCTCCCTCCGGAATCACCTTTAGTAATCTTCCATCAGGGCTGAATTTTTGTATACGGTCATTTTCCCAATCAGTTATATACAAGTTATTATCTTTATCTATGGCAATACCTGCAGGATAGTTAAATTCACCAGGTCTGTTACCGTAATCACCAAAAGTTAATATAGTAATATAATTAGTATTTGAAGCGGCGTTAACAGATAAAAAAGTTAATAATATTATTGAAATAAATATAAGATATTTTTTCATAATTACACCCTTTTTCTATCAATGGTTTGATTACATAATTTTATTAATTATTTAAGTATTTGATGTAGATAATTCCTTTATTTTTTTGCCTAATAAATTTAATTCTTCCTTTTGGTATATTTTATCTTTTGATTTTAGTTTGTTGAAATGTTGGAGGGCACCATATTTGACAATTATTTTATGTTTAAATAAAATAGGAAATTTTATACCTCGAGGATATATTTTATGAGTACCAGTAATTCCCACTGGTAAGATGGGAACTCCCGTTTTCATGGCAATTTTTATTGCGCCCAATTTTAGTTCTTGCAGTTCTCCATTCGATGAACGTGTACCCTCCGGAAATATACCTAATACTTTTTCTTCTCGTAAAATATTTATGGCCTTTTTAAAAGCAAGTATATCAACATTTTCCCTATCTACCGAAAATGCATTCAAGTTCTTAAGTATAAAACTTACAAAAGTATTCTTAAAAACTTCTTTTTTACCAATAAAATATATTTTTCTATTTAATGAAGCAACTAAAACAGCTGGGTCTAAATAACTTACATGATTTGAAGCAATTATCAAACCTCCGCTTTCGGGAAGGTTTTCAGTTCCTATTATTTCCATTCGCCAAAATATTTTTAGTAATAACCAACATAAGGCTTTTACTACATAATAGAACATATATTTTATCCTAACTTTTTAAATTTAGTCGTTAGTATTAAATACAAGATATAGAATTAACCAATTGGCCAATTGGTTAATTAAAAGCGCAAGATATAAGATAATTCAATTAACCGATTAAGTAGGGGTCGAATTTATTCGACCCGTCTTTATTGTGCTCCTCCTATTTTATTATCTTATGTCCTTCCTCGGGCGTATGCAATACGCCCCTACATCTTTCATGATTTCGTCTTTTCTTTCCCGTGGGTACAACAAATGGTGTGCCCGAGAGGACTTGAACCTCCAATCTACGGCTCCGGAGGCCGCCGCTCTATCCGATTGAGCCACGGGCACACATACAATCTATATACCATAACTTAACCTATCAGCTAAACTTTTGGGTAACCCGGCATTAATTATCTTTTTTTGAGTTAAATAAATTGGGTAATTAACACGTTTAATTACAACTTTTTTTAAATTTGTATCATAAATCCCATAACTTGCTCGAGGATTACCATCTCGAGGTTGGCCAACACTCCCACAATTAATAATATACCTTTTATTCTTACTAATTTCAATACTCCCGCCATTGCTATAATTCATATAATCTATTTGATTATTATTTTCATTAAAAGAAAAACATCCTGCTAAATGAGAATGCCCTACAAAACATATTTTAAAATGAAATTTACTGAAGATTAAACTTGCGGTATTTTTATCTAAAATGTATTCTAATATTGGGTCTTGAGGACTGCCATGAACTGCAAAGACCTTATCTTTAATTTCAATCTTTTTACTCAGGCTTAATAAAAAATTAATGTTATCATTTTTTAATTGGCGAGAAGTCCATAAGATTGCAAGTCTTGCAGCATAATTAAAATAATTTGTATTTAATTTTCCTACAGCTGCAAAATCGTGGTTTCCGCCTACACATTTACAGTTTAAATCTTTTACCTTTTCAATGCAATAATTGGGGTCAGCGCCATAACCAACAATATCTCCCAAACAAATAAATTCATCAACTTTTTCAATGTTTTTCAAAACACTATTTATTGCTTCAGAATTACTATGAATATCAGAAATTATTGCTAACCTCATATTAATTCGATTACCTTTACAATAACAGTATATATCTAGTAGAGTGTTTTCTTAATAATATTACAATGATTTGAGATTGCTTCCCCTGCTTTCGCTGGGGCAGGCAATGACAGAATAATTTGATATAAATAAAAAAAACGGTGTATTTATAATTTACACCGTTTTTTATGCTCTTATAATTTCCTTAATTCTCATAATTGCCGAAGTGGTCGATCTTGCCATTTCGTCTAATTTCATGGTAATAAATTTTATCGTTTCTTCTAAATCTGGAATTAATACATATTCTAATGCATTAACCCTCCGCCTGGTTTTTTCGATTTCATTGGCCAAAAGAGTTATTGCCTTATCTAATTCGGCTACTTTTAGCATTAGAGGTAATATCTTGTGATATTTTTTTAAAGCGCTGTCCAATTCGGCAGTAGTATCAACCAGACCATATGAATAATATTTTCCCTCACATTTAAATTTATATTGGGGAACATTTACACTCATTATATTTTTAAAAGATACTTCAGTTTCACTTTTTGCCTTGGGGAACATCAGGGTTTCTTCTAAAGTCAGCTTACCCATTAAAGAAGAAGCATTAGAAAAAGTGGCATAACATTTTAGAAGATTTTCCTCCAATTCCTCCCTGAGAGTATCACTCTCTTTTGCCAAACGAACAAATACTTGGATTAATGCATCTCTCTTATCTTTTAATAGTTTATACCCTCGCTTGGCGACAAGTAGTCTCCTTTTTAATCTCAATAACTCCATTCGATTTGGGTTAACCTTTAACAACATTGATATCTTTATCCTCCATAGTTATATCCGTTGGTAAATATTTTTCTATAAATTCATCTTTTATTCTTTTTAATTCTTCTTTTGGTATAATTGTTAATAGTTTCCATCCAATATTTAAACTCTCTTCAATAGTCCTATTTTCATCTTCGCCTTGCTTAACAAAAACTTCCTCAAAATTATCTGAGAGTTTAACATATTTCTTGTCTATCTCTGTTAGTGCAGCTTCTCCCAAAATTACTGCTAATTCTTTAGCTTCCTTACCCCTTGCATAGGATGCAAAAAGTTGATTCATAACATTTGCATGGTCTTCGCGTGTTT
>JAHIPN010000224.1 GCA_018894595.1 bacterium | reverse complement strand
TGATATTTGTTTATTTAATTCATTTAATAAATGTAAATCTAATGCAGGTTTCATAGGTAATATACCATGTACTGTACCAAAAGATACTGCCAAAGCATCAATATCAGTTTGTTCAACAAATTTCTTAGCTTTATTGACATCGGTATAAGTAAGAGGTATCGCATTTTGTTCTAGTTTTTGTGAGCCTTTCTCTCCTGTAGTCATTTCTCCAACTTCTGCTTCAACAGACACTCCTTTATATCGTGCTAATTCAATAATTTTTTTAGTTTCTCTGATATTCTCTTCAAGCGGTAATGTTGAACCATCGTACATAACCGAACTACATCCAAGAAAAATTGCTTTTTCAATTATATCTCTATGTAACCCATGATCTAAATGTATTGCAACCGGTACATCCACTTTTTTACATTCAAATTTAAGTATATTTATTATTGATTCAAAACAAACATCCTTCAATTGCACTTCTGCAATACCTAAAATTACCGGGGATCGCATTTTCTCTGCTGCTAAGAGGATTCCTTTAACCGAATCATAGTTTATTACATTAAAACAACCGACTGCGTATTTTTTTTCTTCTGCATTTTTAAGTATTTCTTTCAAATTTACGATTGGCATAAGATTTAGTCCTTAATTGTAAATATTTAGTGAACCCCGTTTAAAATTTCCTGAATTCCTTAGTCACGTAGATTATAGAATTTACTTTAATATAATCTTTGCCTTCTATCAAAAAGACGAAATCATATATAAATGTATACATAATTATTTATTTCTCATTATTTATATATTAATTATACATATCTATTTTTTATATACAACATATCTAATAAAAAATCCTCTTTTTTTTTAAAAAAAATAAAAAAAATTAATCCTTTAATACTCTTTTAATACGTGGATCAGTAAATATATCACTAGCATCATCACTGGGAGAAGAAAATTCCGAAATAACCGCTCCCTCTTCGCCTGCCTGAAACCAATGGAGAGTATCTTTATTAATAGTATATTGATCTCCGGGTAATAGGATAATTTCATGATATACAGAATAACATTTCTCATCTCCCCTGGGGGGATGAGTCTTCGGACTTTCGGTTTTCTCTCCTTCTATATAAAGATATACCTTACCATATCTACAACGGAACGTTTCTCTTTTTCCCTCCATATCATCATGGTCAGGATGGCGGTGTTCGGGGCAAGTTTGATAAGGAAACAAAACCATTTCTTTCGCACAATACCTCGAGTTGTTTACATATACTACTAAGACAAGACCAGTTCTTTCGAAATCATTTAGACCAAGATCGGCAATTTCCATATCTTCTTTCTCTTGTGAAGAAAGAACGATACCTGCTTTTTGAAAGTATCCAAGAGCTTTTGTCTTTATCCTTTCTTGTTCTTCTTCTCTCATTTTTCTCCCTTCCTTATTCTCATCATTTTTAAAACTAAAAAATAATCATCCAACCTGATCTTCAGGACCTTTCCAAATCTTATATTGGTAATCATATTTCCAATTGTCTATCGGAATAGAAAGGGATAAACGCTCCCACCCAGAGTTTATCCTGCTTATCACTTCGGGTAAAGGCCGAATCCCTCCGGTAGCATCAATCGCTTCTACAGAACAGGCACCAACAGCAGTAGCTAAGGTAATAGACTCTTCCGGTTTTCCTCCATCTAAAAGTTGAGCTAAAAAGCCGGCAATAGTAGCATCCCCGGTTCCGGTTGTTCCTTTAACTTCCGTAGCAAAACAAGGAGATAAAAGCTGACGATAATTCCAGTCTTTGGGCTTAATTAAAGAGGATAAATTACTTTTTTCTATTTGCTGTGTCTTCAAATATAGACCCTGATCACCCAACTTTATGGCTACCACATTCGTCCCATAATCAATTAATTGCTCGGCTAATTGATCTAATAATGTAATATCAAGTTTTTCTTTCTTTGCAGATATTTTATAATACTTTGCTGGTCTTAACATATATAACAGCTCATCAATACTAGGTATGAAAACATCCACCAGAGGTAAAACATTTTTAAAGAATTTTTGCCAATCTACTTTACCGGCAGGAGATTCTGGGTCCGGCATAGCCATATCCAGGCTGGTTATTATTTTCATATCTTTAATCCTTCGAAACATTTTTAGCAGTTCTTCTCCGTCGTTCTCATAAAATTTCTGCATTAAAGGAGGATATCCAAAATGGAATATGCGGCTGCTTTTTATTTTTTCATAAGGAATATCGTTAGCAGTAAAGGTATGATTGGGTCCGGGATAATGTAAAAAGACCCGATCAGTATCCGGTGGGTTTAAAACAATAGTATAAGAAGAAACCTCATCTTTACTAATAATCATATTTTCTACCAGAGTTTTGTCTTCTTTCTGTAAAATCTCTAAAACAACCTTCCCCAGGACATCTGACCCAATTTTTCCCAACAAAGCAGTACTAATGCCCAATTTTTTAAGAGTTATTCCCGTATTTGCTACAGCTCCGCCGGTCGATAATTTCAATCCTGACATTTCCAGAACATGTCCGGGAATAATGGTCTTAATACTCCCTGTCCTCCAATCCGGAATAATATCTAAACAGATATGACCGGCAACGACTATATCCATTAAATTCTCCTATTTGAAAAATTAAAAATATTAGAGTATTATAAGGCTCGGCAAATACCCATAACAAATTTTTTTTCTCTTATCCTCTTCTTTCATTAGAGGAACCATCTTTCCTATACTTGATTCTATTAACCCAACCAGCTCATCGAAAGGATATTCTTCGGAAAGAAAATTTCTTAATTCCTTATTATATAAAAAATTGAGATCTCAACTCGAATTGCCTCATCAAAAATCTAAATAAAAAGTATCGATGCCTCATATAAAAAATCTGAATGAAACATCTTAATTATAACATTACCCGCTTATATATTAAATATATAAGATTTATTTGTTATCTAAAATCAAAAGTGAACCGTTTTTTAAACTACTAAGTTAAGTATTTGGATCTTATATTGCTTTCGGCTGTCTCAATCCAGAATTGTGGAAAATAAAGATGAATTCTTGCTTCTGAATGAATAATATACAAGAAAGCAGCAATGATATATAAAAATAGAATGCAGAATTGGAAAAAGCAGTAATAGAAAAAATAATATAGAAAAGAAAAGTTAATGAATAATTAATTTAAAGTTTAATGAAAGCAAATCAGGTAGGACTGGTTAATTTCGCCAATTCTTTAAAATTTTCTTTTAAACTGTAATATAACTTCTTATATAGCTGATAATATTGATTATATCTTTCGCTATTTTGAGTCCTGGGAATGATAGTCTTTTCAACTTTAATAATCCTATTCACTGCTTCTGCAAAACTACTATATACACCGACACCTACTCCGGCAATCAAAGCTGCTCCAAAGGCAGGTCCTTCCTCTACATTTAATAGATTTACCTCTTCATCAAAGATATCAGCCAATATCTGCTGCCATATCCTGCTCTTTGCTCCCCCTCCGATAGCCCTTATCTCTTTAATCTTAACCCCTTTATCTTTAATTAATTCCAGAGAATCTTTTAGAGCAAAAGTTACACC
>JAHIPN010000223.1 GCA_018894595.1 bacterium | reverse complement strand
TGTCAAAATAGTTGTTCCTATTGCCTGATACCTCAAATTAGAGGAAATCATCGCAGTAGAAAGATGGAAGATATAATTGAAGAAGTAAAATTGCTTTCCGAAAAACAAAATCTTTCCGAGATAATTTTAATTGGTCAGGATACAACTTTATACGGAATCGACCTCTATGGGGAATATAAATTAGCTGAATTGTTAAAAAAACTTTCTCTTCTCGAATTAAATAATTTAAAATGGATAAGACTTTTATATACCCATCCTACTCATTATAATGATGAGTTAATTGAAGTAATAGCCAGTTATCCTAAAATATGTTCTTATTTGGATTTACCTTTACAGCATGTAAGTGATAAAATACTAAAAAGAATGAATAGACCGATAAAAAAAAGTAATGTTATTTCATTAATTAATAAGTTAAGAGATAGGATTCCTAATTTAACTTTGCGCACTACTTTTATGGTGGGCTTTCCCGGTGAAACTGATGAGGATTTTAAAGAGCTACTAAGTTTTGTTAATGAATTTCGATTTGAAAGGTTAGGGACTTTTATTTTTTCCCAGGAAGAAGGAACTCCGGCTTATGACTTCCCTCAACAAATTTCTATGCGAATTAAGAAGGAGCGCTTAAAAAAATTAATGTTAACCCAGCAGTCGATTTCAAAAGAAATTAATAATGCTTACATAGGAAAAGAAATAGATGTGCTGGTTGATGAAATAAAACCGGGAAAGCCGAAAATTGCCATTGGACGAACTAAAGGAGATGCCCCGGAGATAGATGGAAAAGTTGTAATAAGGGGAGATAAGACTCAAGTTGAAAAATTCATAAAGGTGAAAATTACAGAAGCTTCCGAATATGATTTAGCAGGAGAGATTAGAAAATAATTGAAAAGTATGGAGAGGGAGGGATTGATTTTGATTAAAGAAAGATTGAAAATATTTAGAGATAAAATAGAAAAAGAAAACAAAGAAATCGAAGGGTTCTTAGTTACTAACCTAAAAAACTTAAATTATTTAACCGGATTTGATGGAGAAGGGTTTGCTCTGATTGGGGCTGGTGGTAAAAATTATTTGCTAACTGATTCACGTTATACAGAACAGGCCGAAAAAGAAAGCCCTGATTTTAAAATTGTAACTGATGAACTGAAGAAAAAAAACGCACGTATATTAGCATTGAAAAAGATAATAGAGAAAAACAAGATAAAAAAAATTGCCTTTGAAAGCAATAATTTAAGCTATGCTGACTTTAAGAAATATTCTGAAAGTTTTGAATCTATAGAATTTCTTCCTACAGAAAACATTATCGAACAGATAAGAATGATAAAAGATAAAGAGGAAATTATTAAAATAAAGAAAGCTGCTCAGATAACTACAGAAAGTTTAAAGGATGTATTTGAAATAATAGAACCAGGCGTGCGGGAGCTTGATATTGCCTCTGAGTTAGCTTATACTATGAGAAAAAAAGGCGCCCAAAAGGAGGCTTTTGAAACAATTGTGGTTTCTGGGGAAAGATCATCCTTGCCACACGGGAAACCTTCTGAAAAAAAGATTGACGAAGGAGAACTTATAATTATTGATGTGGGAGCGAATTATCAGAATTATAATTCTGATATAACCCGTACTATAATTATGGGTAAAGAAAAAGAAAAACAAAAAGAGATATTTTCTATTGTCTCGGAAGCACAAAAGAAAGCCCTCGAATTTTTAAAACCGGGTGTAAGGTGCAAAGAAATGGATTCTGTAGCAAGGGACATAATTGTAAAGAAGGGCTATGGTAAATATTTTGGCCATGGTTTGGGTCATGGAGTAGGGTTAGATATTCACGAACTGCCTCGAGTTTCTTTCAGTGATGACACAGTTTTACTGCCCGGAATGGTAATTACCATAGAACCCGGAATATATTTGCCTGAAGTTGGCGGAGTTAGGATTGAAGATTCGGTTCTGATAACTGAAGAAGGTTACGAAATATTAACCTGGTTTCCAAAAATATTAAATCTTTAAGAAATATCAGGACGGGTCGGATGAATCCGACCCCTACAATAAAAAAATATAAATAATTAAAATAAATAAGGAGAAAATATTATGAGTAGTAATTTAAAGAAGGTAGACCCGGAAATATTTGAAGCTATAAAAAATGAAGAGAATCGTCAAAAATACACTATAGAATTAATTGCCTCGGAAAATTTTGTTTCCCCGGAAGTATTAGAAGCCCAGGGTTCAGTTTTGACTAATAAATATGCTGAAGGCTATCCTGGCAAGAAATACTATGGTGGATGCAAATACATCGATGTGGTAGAAAATTTAGCTATAGAAAGGGCTAAGAAGATATTTAAAGCAGAGCATGCCAATGTTCAGCCTCATTCCGGTTCACAGGCAAATATGGCGGTTTATTTTAGTGTTTTAGAAGTAGGAGATAGCATTTTAGCTATGAATCTTTCTCACGGAGGTCATCTTACTCACGGGAGCCCGGTAAATTTTTCTGGTAGATTTTTTAATATTATTCCATATGGAGTGGGGAAAGATACCGGACGAATAGATTATGATAACTTAAGAGATTTGGCTATAAAAAATAAACCAAAATTAATTATTGCCGGAGCAAGTGCCTATCCACGCGAAATAGATTTCTCTGCATTTAGGTCTGTTGCTGATGAAGTCGGGGCATATTTAATGGCTGATATTGCTCATATCGCCGGATTGATTGTAGCGGGTCTTCACCAAAGTGCTGTGCCTCATTGCCATTTTGTAACCACAACTACTCATAAAACCTTAAGGGGACCGAGAGGCGGCTTGATTCTGTGTAAAGAAGAGTATGGCCGAGCAATTGACAAAACTATTTTCCCGGGGATTCAAGGTGGACCATTAATGCACGTTATAGCAGCTAAAGCGATCTGTTTTAAGCAAGCAATGACCCCAGAATTTATGAACTATCAGAAACAAATCGTTAAAAATGCTAAAACTTTGGCTGAAAAATTAGTAGAATTAGGTTATAATTTAGTATCCGGTGGAACTGATAATCACTTGATGTTAGTGGACTTAAGAAATAAAGGAATTACCGGAAAGCAAGCAGAGAAAGCTTTGGAAGAGGCCGGGATTACTGTTAATAAGAATATGGTTCCCTTTGACCCTCAAAAGCCTTGGGTTGCCAGTGGAATAAGAATCGGAACTCCTGCGGTGACCACCCGGGGGATGAAAGAGAAGGATATGGGTATAATAGCCGGATTGATAAACAGAGTCCTGAGTGATACAGAAAATCAGAAAATAAAAGACGAAGTAAGGAAAGAAGTGGAAAGCTTTTGTAAAAGATTTGTATAGAAAGAAGTAGGGGCAGACCTTGTGTCTGCCCGTAATGAGTTGTAGGGGCACGATGCATCGTGCCCACAGGTAAAAAAAGATAAAAAACAGGAAGGGCACAATTCATTATGCCCCTACAATGACTGATTAACTAACTAATAAAGAGAATAATTCAGAAATATAGATTCAAGCGAACAGGAGGTTTTATCTTGATTTCTACCAGCGATTTTAAAAGAGGTTTAACTATCGAATTAAATGGTGAAATATACAGTATTGTGGATTTTCAACACGTAAAACCCGGTAAGGGTGGTGCATTTGTAAGAACTAAACTTAAGAATGTAAAAACCGGGCTTGTTGTGGACAAAACATTCAGAGCAGGAGAAAAAATGGAACAAGCTATAATTGATAGAAAAACTATGCAGTATCTCTATAATGATGGGGATAATTATTGTTTTATGAATAAGGAAAACTATGAGCAAATTTCTATATCCAAAGAGCAGATAAGTGAACTGGTTGAATTATTAAAAGAAGGTAATGATGTGGAGGTTGTATTCTGTAAAGGAGAGTTGATTGGTGCTGAACTACCAAATTTTATGAGTTTAAAAGTTATTAAAACCATGCCCGGCGTAAAGGGAAATACAGTGTCCGGTGCACTTAAACCGGCAACTTTAGAGACGGGAGCGATAATTCAAGTCCCTTTGTTTATAAAAGAGGGGGATGTAATTAAAATAGACACCAGGGAGAAGAAATACATAGAAAGAGAATAACTTAGTATCGCGTATCGAGTATCGAGTGAAGAAAATTAGGATTAAGAGGTAGGGGCGTATTACATACGCCCTCAATGATACATATAAACCGTAGGATAGGCGTCTCGCCTGTCGTGCTATACGCTAACGCCGTATGCTATACGAAATACGAAATAGGAGTGAGGAAAATGCAAACTATTAAAACTGATCTGGGAGAAATAAATATTACCAGGGAAACTATCAGGAGTATAGTTAGTTTAAATTTAGCTGACGTTAAAGGTGTGGTCGGAAGCAGAAAGTCAATCATAAAAGAGATAACCGATATGTTAAGGGGAGATGCGAGCGAAAATGAAACGGAAGATGCCACCCGTAATATAAAAGTAGAGATAAAAGATAATAAACCTTTGATAAATTTAAATATTATTATAAAGTATGGTGTAAGGATACCTGATATAGCCTGGGATATTCAGAGTAGAGTTAAAGAAAAATTAATGAAAAAATTAGGAATAAATGTTAATGAAATAGATATTCATGTTCAAGGTATTCAGTTTCCCAAGAAAACACAAAGCAGGAAAGATTTAGTCGCTTCAAATCTATTTGTAAAAGTTTTTTAAATATACACATGCACACACATGGGGTCAGGTCTTCACATTTGACATATATATTTTATATGTCAAATGTGAAGACCTGACCCCATGTAAACGGAGGAGTAATGGGAGGAAGAAGATTATCCCGAGAAATGGCCTTAAAAGTGTTATTTCAAATTGATTTAGTTAGCACTAATATAGAAGAAGCTCTTAAATATACTTTCGAAAATGATAAATATTCAGATGAAGTTAGGGAATTTACTTTAACACTGGTTAAAGGAGTGATTAGTAATTTATCTGAAACAGATAAGACGATTAACAATTATACTAACAATTGGTCTTTAGAAAGAATTGCTAATATTGATAGAAATATTCTTCGGATAGCAATTTACGAAATATTATACTTAAAAGATATACCCAAAAGCGTCTCCATTAACGAAGCAGTTGAATTAGCCAAAAAATATGGTGCAAAAAGTTCTTTTAGTTTTGTAAACGGAGTTTTAGGCAAAATCGATAAGAATGATAAAATATTGAAGAAAATAGATTAAACGATTATGAATAACTATACAGAATCAAAAATATATACAGTTTCCAAGCTTAATAAATATATAAAAAAGCTTTTTGAAAATGATTATAACCTGCAGGATATATGGATATTGGGAGAGATATCCAATTTTAAGTTACACTCTTCAGGACATATGTATTTTGTGCTCAAAGACAAGGAAAGCCAGATTAGATGTGTAATGTTTAGAGGCAATAATTGTAATTTACGATTTATGCCAGGGGATGGAATGAAGGTTAAGGTGCGTGGGGATGTAAGTGTTTATGAAAAAAGAGGAGAATACCAGCTGTATGTAAAGGAAATAGTAGAGGCCGGAAAGGGCGAACTTTATTTAGCCTTTGAGAAATTGAAAGCAAAACTTAAAGAGGAAGGACTTTTTTCGGAGGAAATTAAAAAGAAATTACCGCTCATTCCGCTAAATTTTGCGGTTATTACTTCTCCAACCGGGGCAGCAATTAGAGATATTATAACTATTTCATTGAGAAGATTCCCTAATCTTTCAATTTTAGTTGTTCCTTCCCTGGTGCAAGGGACATTTGCCGCTCAGGAAATTGCTAAAAAGATAGATTTTTTAAATAAATATTTTAAGGATTTAGATTTTATCATAATTGGCCGAGGTGGAGGTTCATTAGAAGAGCTATGGGCTTTTAATGAAGAAATATTAGCTCGCAGTATCTATAACTCTAAAATACCTATAGTTTCTGCGGTAGGCCACGAAACAGATTTCACTATTTCAGATTTTGTGGCTGACCTGCGTTCTCCTACTCCCTCTGCCGCAGCTGAAATGACTATACCGGATAAAAATAATCTGATAAATAATCTAAGTTTATTAAAAAGTAAAATAACCAGAGCAACAAAAAGAAACTTTGAGTTGAAAACAGAAAATTTAAATTCTTTATACAGAAGTCTTAAATATCAGGGACCGGAAAACAAAGTTAATCAATATTACCAATACATCGATGAATTTAGTGCTCGTTTAAATTCAAGGATTAAACACCTGGTAGAATTATATGAAGAGAGGGTAAAAAAAGATTCCCAAAGACTGGATTCATTAAGTCCCTGGGCTGTAATTGAAAGAGGATATAGTATTTGTAGAAAAATACCTGGTAAGGAGATTATTAAAAGGTTGGAGCAAATTGAAGTTGGTACAAAAATGGAAGTCATCATAAGTGATGGTAAGATATTAAGTAAAGTAGAAAAAAAGGAGGCTGTTTCAAATTGAAAGACAAGAAAAAAATAGAAGATATTCCTTTTGAAGAATATCTAAGAAAATTGGAAAATATTGTACAAAGATTAGAGGAAGGTGAATTAACCTTAGATGAATCAGTAAAGACCTATGAAGAAGGAATGAATATATCGAAAATATGTTTAGAAAAATTGAATAAAACTAAAAAGAAGATAGAACAATTGGTAATTGAGGGTGAAGAAAAATATTCCACTAAACCTTTTTCTGAAAAAAAAGGAGAAGAACCGGTTAATGATTCTTAAAAAATATCTGGAAAATAAAAAAAATATCATAGATAAGGCTTTAGATGAATATTTACCACCGGAAGAAAAATCACCTTCAATTATTCACAAAGCAATACGCTATAGTGTTTTTGGCGGAGGAAAGAGAATTAGGCCAATTTTAACTTTAGCAACCGCTGAATTGTTTGGTAAAGATAATGAAAGTGTACTAAAGGCAGCTTGTGGAATTGAATTAATTCATACTTTTTCATTAATTCATGATGATCTCCCTTGTATAGATAATGATGATTTTAGACGGGGGAAACCAAGCAATCATAAAGTATTTGGGGAAGCCATAGCTTTATTAGCAGGGGATGCACTTTTAGTTTCCGGATTTGACTTAATAATTAAAAATTCGGAAGTTAAAGAAGTAAAAAAACAATCTATTCTAAAATTGATAAAAGAAGCATCTTTTTACATTGGAACTGAAAATATGTTAGGAGGACAAGTAGAAGATATAAACTTGAAAAATGAAGATATTAAAAAAGAAGATTTATATAATCTATATATGAAAAAAACTGCCGCTTTAATTTGTCTTTCTATTAGGGCAGGAGCAATATTGTCCGGGGCAAACCAAAGGCAGCTTAAAGCTTTAACCAAATATAGTGAAAAGATAGGATTAGCTTTTCAAATTGTTGACGATATGCTTGATATCATGCAAGACCAAAGGGATACGGGAAAACCTAATTATGCTAATAAATTTGGGATGAAAGAATCAAAGAACGAATCCGAAAGGTTAATTAAGGAAGCAAAAGATTCTTTAAAAATATTCGATCAAAAAGCTGAAACATTGAAAAGTTTAGCCGATTATTTGCTCATAAGAAAAAAATGAAAGAAGTATATCGTATATCGTTAAGAAGTATATCGTATATCGTTAAGAAGTATATCGTATATCGTTAAGAAGAAAGAAACCAGAAGTTAGATTATCATATAGTAGAAAACAAGAGAGAAAAGATGGGGACAGACCTTGTGCTTGTCCGTAAAGAGTAATGTATTGTAGGGGCACGATGCATCGTGCCCACAACAGACTGAAGGCAATAAAATAGTTAGGGCACAATTCATTGTGCCCCTACACATTACATATTACTTATTACTGTATTTTTATACGCTAAAAGAAATTAAGGAGGAAAAATGTTTAGATCGAACAATAGAAAATATAATGAAATACGACCTATGAAGATTACCAGAAATTACATTAAATATGCAGAAGGATCTACTCTTATAAAAATGGGAGATACTAAAATAATATGCACCGCTTCGGTTGAAGACAAAGTTCCTTTATTTTTAAGAGGAAAAAAGAGCGGTTGGATTTCAGCTGAATATTCCATGATTCCCAGGGCAAATCAAATTAGAAATATCAGGGACTCAGTAAAAGGTAAAATAAGCGGAAGGTCTTCTGAAATTCAAAGATTAATAGGGAGATCTTTAAGGTCGGTAGTAGATTTAATGGAATTAGGAGAGAGGACTATTTGGATAGACTGTGATGTAGTCCAAGCCGATGGCGGAACCAGAACCTCAGCTATTATTGGCTCTTTTGTCGCTCTATTTGATGCTCTAAATTATTTGAAGGCTGAAGGGCAAATAGTTGATATTCCTATAAAAGATTATGTAGGGGCAATTAGTGCGGGGATAGTTGACGGAGAAATGTTATTAGATTTAAATTTTGAAGAAGATTCTCATGCCCAAGTCGATCTAAACATGGTAATGACTGAAAAAGGAGAAATAATAGAAATTCAAGGAACGGCTGAAGGCAAGCCTTTTTCTAAAAGAAATTTAAAGGAATTGATTAAATTGGCAGAGGCAGGAATAAAACAGATAATCGAAGAAGAAAAAAATATATTGGGAGAAATATGTTAGAGATACTTATTGCTACAAATAATTTTGGTAAAGTCAAGGAAATAAAAAATATTTTAAACATTCCTAAAGTAAAGATATTAACTATGAAAGATTTCCCCAATCTTCCAAAAGTCGAGGAAGATGGTAAAACCTATCAAGAAAATGCTTTTAAAAAAGCCAGTAAAATTTCAAAATATACTGGTAAAATATGTTTAGCAGATGATTCAGGATTGGAAATTGATTATTTAAAAGGAGAGCCGGGAATATATTCTTCGAGATGGGGAAATAGTGATAAAGAACGCGTAAACAAAGTACTTAAATTATTAGAAAATGTTCCAAAAAATAAAAGAAACGCGAAATTTGTTTGCGTTGCAGTACTTGTTTTTCCGAATGGAAAAATATATATGGTTAAGGAAGAATGTAAGGGAAGCATTACCTTTAAGCCAAAAGGTGAGCATGGTTTTGGTTATGACCCTATTTTTTTGGTTCCCGAATATGAAAAAACATTTGCGGAATTGGGAGATAAGATCAAAAACCGGATAAGCCATAGGGGTAAAGCCATGAGAAGGATGATGGATAGAATAAATAAAATAGTCGTTAGTGAATAGTCGTTAGCACAAGAAGACACGTCACACCGTGCTTTTACTTTTTTTGTAGGGGCACAATGAATTGTGCCCTTCCTGTTTTATTATTTTTTGTTCTTCCTTGGGCGTATGCAATACGCCCCTACATTTTTTTTGATTTCGTCTTTGCTTTACCGTGGGCACGATGCATCGTGCCCCCACCTCTGAATTCTAATTTTCTTAACGCGATACTCGATACGAGATACGAGCTACGAGATACGAATTCTGACTTCTGACTTCTATTTTCTTTGCGATATACGATATACGATATACGATATACTAATTATTATTTTATAATTGACTTATATAAATATTTCTTATATAATAGCTTTTGTTTCGGGGCGTAGCGCAGTTTGGCAGCGCACCTGCTTTGGGAGCAGGGGGTCGGAGGTTCAAATCCTCTCGCCCCGACTTTGCGGGAATAGCTCAGTTGGTAGAGCACTAGCC
>JAHIPN010000222.1 GCA_018894595.1 bacterium | reverse complement strand
TTTTTTTATTTTTAAAAATTATCAATCTACAACACTCGAATTAAGATACTACATAATTGATAGTAAAAATAATACGAAAATAGCTTTACCTCTTTATTCTACAAAATACGCAAAAATCCTCTTTTTATATAAAAATTTTTAGTCTTTTGTGTTAAATTAGTGGTAATATTAGTGTAAAAATAACTTCTTCTCTTTATTTTACTCTTTACAGCGGTAATGGAAAGTAGAAAAAATCTTTTAGCAGACAGGTGATAGAAAAAAGCTGAAAAGATTTGATTTATCAAATCAGATTGTTAAATGTTGAGACGCAAATCTCAAATAACAATTAAATATTTCATCTAATGTTTCGCGAATGTACGACGTTCGGCTCTGCCGAGTGTGCCGAAGGCCAAGCCCGAAGGGTGTAGCGTAGCGGAACCTTATAGCCGTTGTTGTGTATGTTGTGGTTGGATTATTCATTATGTAATTTTTATATATAATTTCTCCAACCATTGCATATAACGCCCTGCACTCCCGACGATCGCGAGCCTACAAGGTAATCACAGCCTTAGATAGCTCTTATCTTAGGCTGTGGCTGCTACCTGTCTCGGTTAGCGAGCGACTGTGGCACGGATGGCGAGGGCGTTACCCGCGAAGCCCTTCATACAATTCTTTCATACTATAAAAATATTTGATTACCTTTTTATCATTAAAATGTTGTTTTTCAGTAACTCCTGTTAGTATGGCACAAAAATCAACTTTTACATTTCCTGCTGTTTTTTCATCTGTTAAACTATCTCCAATATATAAAACTTTGTCAGGCGAAGTTTCCAATACATTTATCGCTTTTTCTATTCCTTCTGGGTTAGGTTTTTGTTTTGTTACATCTTCACCGCCTACAATGATATCAAAATACTTTAAAAGCTTTTCTCTACTAAGAATACTATGTATCCTATATCTGAATTTTGTTGATACTATTCCCAATTTGTACCCTAATCCGGATATTTTAGGAATAGTCTCTAATACATCTGGAAATATTCTTGTCAGGTCAGCCATCACCTTATCTGCTTTTTCAACAAACAAAACACAAAACTTATTCGTTATTTCCTCATCCTGTTTGCCAACTAAACTCCAAAATGTTTCCTTAAGCGATAATCCAATCGTCAAATTTGTCTTTTCTTCCGTTACTTCCTCAAAGTAAAGTTGCTTTAACGCATAATTTATACTTTGCCATACTCCCTTTGAGGAGTCTGCTAATGTATAATCAAAATCAAATATTATTGTATCATACTTATTCATGTTGACCTCACTCTCAATGTTATAAGTTCATTTTTGCCACCATGGATGGCGGCATCTTTGGGTGGTGCATTTCAGCTAACGTTTCTGATACTCACAATGTCTCCGCAAGGTAATATGGGCAAAGGTGCATTAGTACCGTAGCCGTGAGTATCATGTTATCTGCTGTTTCGTGCTTACTCGAATACTCTTTCTATAGCTTGTGGCAATTCTACAAAACTACTAATTTCAAAATCAGCAGAAAAATCATCATTCAATTCTTCTCGAACAAATCTGATTGTTTTGATACCTATTTCAGACCCTGGTCGAAGGTTTTTTGACCTGTCATCGACAAAAACACAGTCTGAAGGAGGCGATTGAATTCTATCCAATAGTATATTATAAATCCTTTTGTCAGGTAATAATAGGGACAGACACCTATTTATTAACTTTCTTCTTAGGTCTTCCTTTCGGCTTTAACTTAAAAAGTCTCTTAAGCTGTCCTTCAAGCCTTTCTATAAAATCATCCGTTCCCAGAGGCCGGCCTGTTCTGGTCTTTTCCCTGATCTCTTTTGTTTCATCGGGATTATCGGGCGCCTCTATCCATCCCTTCCATTCTTTTGGTTCTTTCTCAATATAATCAAAAAGCTGGTTTGTTCCCAGGGGGTCATCTTGATGGATTCCGCAATGTATTTTTGCACTTGAGTAGGGCCATAAGTAGGATTTTTTAACCAGATTTGCCCTTAGCGGATTTCTTTCTATATAGCGGGCACAGGCTATCATATGCCGCTCATCCAGGACACAGGAGAAGAAGCGGCCCTGGAAGAGATGACCGATTACCTTCATTTTATTATTATAATACTGAGAATACTTCATGTTGGTATATTTGAATACCTTCCC
>JAHIPN010000221.1 GCA_018894595.1 bacterium | reverse complement strand
ATGTTATGGTATAGAATAATGGATCTATCGAAGTCATCCCAACTTCTATTGGGAGCACCAAAGGACGATCAAAAGCATTAGGTGGAAGTTCTTTACTGAAGAAACCACGCATCGCCAGATCGATTGCTAATGCTCCTAAAATCATGTTGCTTTCTGGGCTTCCGAGTGGGTATGCAACGCCAGTTGCAGTTTTCGCATTAAACTGAAGAAAGGATCCTTTTGAGAACTCCACGGTTCCAAAATTTTTAGTATATCCAGGCCCCAGCAGATAAACACCCTGGATCTCCCTGGTAAAATCTTGCTCTACAAAGATCCAAGTCTGTGTGCTATTCCATAGCACGACGTCAGCATTTATTTTATCTCCTTCTTCTCTAATATTTGTAGCTGTGAGTCCAATGACCAAATCCTTTACGTTTTGGCTACTCCATAAACGCTCAAGTTTCAGACCTGAAGCATTAGAAATAGTTGAAAACAAAACAGATATTATTATAAGGTAGATAGCAAAGGCAATGAATTTCCTATAAATCCTCATCTTTTTATCTTGTTGCCGCATTGTCCACAAAAGAAGGCATATAGTGAAAGTTAATATCTTACAAATGCTTTCACTTTTCTAACTTAAAATTTTCACTTATGATGGGTAAGGTTGCTGAAGCTATAATTACCTTCTCTGGGGGGAAACTAAATTCCTCTTCTGTGGGCATTACTGCCACAACTGTACCTCCTTCTTTATATATTTTTCCGCCTGCGAATTCTCCGTTTTTATCTGGGATCGTTGTCGTAGATATACTTCTTTCTTATTTTTTTAACCTCTCTGTTAATAAAACTACAAAGATTATATTTTATTCTTCTTTTCGCATGCCTTTAATTTCGTATAACTTATTCATGTTTTTACAAATAATAAATAAAATTTTTCTAATTATATATACGACAAATTTTTTATAAATTCTTCTTTTTTCGTAAAATAAGTTAAAAAAAGTTTTCAGCAAAATACCAAAGAGTAAGATAAATTTTATGTCTTTATTATTTAATAAGCTTGGTTATTAAGTTTTATTTTTTTCAAAAACTGGCAATTAAAAAGTTCAAGATATAAAACTTTTAAGAGAAGCTTATTTTATTAGAAAATTAGATTAATTAGAATTAAATCCTCTATGGTTTAAATGAGTTTTAATCTACATACTCCCATGACTCTCCTTCTATATAAAAAATTCCCTCATCCGTAAAACCAATCTTCATTACCTTATGTCTTACAATTCCAGTAACTTTTACATCAACATATTTATCTCTTTCCCACTTATCTTTTATAACCCTTGAGGGAATATCGCCAATATAACTTACAAATATACCGCGACAAATAGGAAATGGACTAGACTTAGGAGGTTCCTTATCTGAAATCCAAAAACCTTTAAGGTTACCATAGGTAGTTCCAATTGCAAAAATATCCATAATACCGTGACCTCGATGTCCCGTAATCATTACTTTTTTATCAATATATTTATCCGGATATTCCTGAATATTATAAACTGTTGTATTTGAAATAGATGAGCAACCTACTAATAAAAGAATTAAACATATTACAAAAATCGATAATAATATTTTCTTTGCCATTTTATATAATATATACCTCACTCTCTTTTTAAAATAATTTTTTAATTTGAAAAGATAAGCTTTGGAATAATTTCTAGGATTTTATTTTTATTAAATAAAATCAGCTTGCCTATTTTATTTTTTACTTTTTCCAAAATAGATTAAGGCTAATCCGACACCGTTTATTATAATTAATTCTAAAAGCAAGTAACCAGTATTAATTAATTGATAATTCTTCATCCCAAAGCCAGCATCTCCGAAGATAAAATGCCAACCTGCGTTAATACCTAAAAGCTGGCAGGGCACGAAGAGAATAGCGATAATACTTCCGATTATGCAAATTCCTATACCTAAATCTTTCATTGCGATATACCTTTTTAAATAGATAAAAAACTAAATCTCATTATTTATTCCTAATTTAATAATAATAATTTACAAATCTATCTTTTAAAGATATAAAGTCCCGTGTTCAAATCAGGGGCAACAAATTCCCAACCTTCTTTGCCATACTCATTAAATAATTTTTCAAAACCCTCTTTATCTATATTATATGGAAGTTCTTCAGAGCTAATAAATTTATATTGAATATTTTTTGCAGCATAAGAAGGTGCGGGACTTGATAATATTGGAAGAATTATATTCAAGGCCAACAAGACTACAATTATTATTAATGATATCTTAGTAAATAAGTCACACTTCATGTTTTCATCTCCTTTCTCTATAATCATTTCATCTATTTTATATATTTATATTTCTAAGATAACTTCAAGTGTAAATAGGCTTAGTTCGGTTCTTGAACCTTGAAATATATTTAATCTCAGCTTTTTTAGCTAATCTAAGGGGCTCTCTTTT
>JAHIPN010000220.1 GCA_018894595.1 bacterium | reverse complement strand
TGGAATAACTGTATTCCTCCCTAACTCCGGAGTTGAACCATGAGCAGATTTTCCAAAGAATTTAGCCTTTATCCATACCTCCCCTTTTTCTCCAATAGATACCTGCAGATTGGTTGGTTCAGTGATAATAAGGAAATCTGTCCGGTCAAAATAATCCCCATCAACTAAATTCTTCGCACCTCTATATCCCCATTCTTCATCTGCGGTAAGAGCTAATTGAACTGTTTTTTTAGGTACAATCCCCCTTCTTTTTAAAAGTACCGCTGCGTAAAGGATGGCGGCCACCCCGCCCTTCATATCTGATGCCCCTCTGCCGTACATTTTCCCGTTTTCAATTAATCCCTGAAAGGCAGGTTTTGTCCAATCCTCTTCTTTCACTCTCACCGTATCTAAATGACCGCAAAAAGTGATATCTCTCTCTTCTTCTCCTTCAATTTTCGCAATAACCGAACTCCTGCCTTCTTCCAAGGGAACTAACTCGGAGTGGATATTATTTTTTAAGAGAAACTTCTTTATAAAATTAGCAATTTGATTTTCATTTCCCGGAGGATTTACACTTTTAATCTGAATAAGACTCCGAAGAAGGTCGTTTATTTCTTTTTTTTCAGCACTATTCACTTTTGGTTCATTGTCTCCTTTACTGCTTCTAAATTGGGATCTATTACTAAAGCTTCCCCTCCTGCTTTTTTAGCACTTTCTACATCCTTTAATCCGTTTCCCGTAACTAATACTACAATTTTATCTCCCTTAGAGATTTTCCCTTCCTTTAGCGCTTTTACCACGCCGGCAAAGGCGGTAGAGCCCGCTGGTTCAGCAAAAATCCCCTGTTTTGTGCCTAAATATTTAATCGCTTCAAGTATTTCCTTATCACTTACCGCCAAACCAAACCCCTTCGATTCTTTTATGTCTCTTACTGCCATCAGACGATTCCTGGGAATCCCTACAGCAATGCTGTCTGCAATTGTATTCGGCTCCACAAATTTCACTTCACCATCACCATTTACCGCCTCAACAATCGGTTTACACCCTTCTGCCTGTACAGCAACCAGTTTAGGTAAATGGTCAATAAGGCCTAAGGAAAGCATATCCTTGTAAGCTTTGGCCACTCCGGAGATGATACAACCATCTCCTACCGGTACAAAAAGATAATCGGGCACTTCAAAATCCATCTGCTCAATAATTTCCAGGGCAACCGTCTTTTTCCCCTCTACCATGTAAGGATTAAAAGCGGTATTCCGATTATACCATCCAAATTCTCTGGTTGCTTCAATAGACAGATCAAAGGCCTCATCATAGGTTCCTCTCACCGCAAAAACGGTTGAACCGAATACTAAAAGCTGGGCAATTTTAGCACTCGGTGCGGTTTGGGGAACAAAAATGTAACTCTTTAAGCCTACTGACGCAGCAGCTCCCGCAAGTGATGAGGCAGCATTACCAGTTGAGGCACAGGTAACAATTTTTTCTCCTAATTCCCGAGCCTTTACCACGGCAATGGCAGACGGCCTATCTTTTAAAGAGGCAGTGGGGTTCCTTCCGTCATCTTTAATCCAAAGATTTAGCATATCTAAATCTTCTCTTATTCTTTTCGCTTCATATAAAGGAGTCCAACCAACTTTTGACGGCCCAATTTTAGCAGGATCATCCACCGGTAAAAGAGGCAGGTATCTCCACATCGAAAATTCCTTATTTTTTTTGAGTGTATCCCGATTAAAATCTTTTTTTATTTTCGGATAATCATAAATAATTTCTAAAACGCCTTCGTCTCCGCATTTCGGACAATTATATTTTACTTCATTTGAATCATACTCTGTTCCGCATAATAAACATTTTAGTTTCTTTACATAACTCATATCCATTTTTCCTCCCTGGTATATGGAATTCCTAATTCTTTCGGAAGTTGGGCATTTACAATAATTGTTCCTTTTTAAGGGTATATATGTGTTCCGGTCACGCCTTTTATTGCTTTCTCTAACGATTCCGGATTGGTAACTATTGCCTCTTTTCCTCCTGCTTCCAGAAATCTTACGATAGCTTGAATTTTGGGAAGCATACTTCCCTTGGCAAAATGACCTTCTTCAATATATTTCTTGGCTTCTGCCACAGTTAATTTGTCCAGAGTAATTTGATTTGGTTTATTGAAATTCAAACACACTTTTTCTACTGCTGTAGAAATGATAAAGACATCCGCCTTAATATTTATAGCCAGTAGACTTGAGGCATTATCTTTGTCGATAACTGCAGCTACGCCTTCAAGTTTTCCTTCATCATTGCGAAGTACGGGAATCCCGCCTCCACCAACACCGACTACGCTAAAGCCGTTTCTTACCAGCAGCCCAATAGCTTCTTCTTCCACAATTTCAACTGGCATAGGAGAAGGGACAACTCTTCTATATCCTCTCCCTACATCATCAATAATGACCCAATCAGGGTGTTCTTTTTGCAGTTCTTCTGCCCGTTTTTTGGTATAAAATGTCCCTATTGGTTTTGCTGGGTTTTGGAATGCAGGGTCTTTTTTATCTACCACTACCTGAGTCACTACTGTAGCTGTATTCTTTTTAATACCTCTTTTCTTAAATTCGTTATAGAGTGCCTGCTGAATCTGATATCCAATGGCACCCTGGGTGTCTGCTCCACAATTAACCAAAGGTACTGTATGCATCCCTCCTGCTTCATGGGCAATTTCCGAACGTCTTAAAATAAACCCTACCTGAGGTCCATTCCCATGAGTAACCACCACATCATAACCTTGCTCAATCATTCCGGCAATATGTTTGGCTGTTTCGCATACTGCATCATATTGGTCTTCTACGCTTTCATGCTGCTTATCTTTAATGAGGGAGTTCCCTCCAATAGCTAATACTGCTAATTTACTCATTTTTTAACTCCATCCTTTCGAACATCTAATCTTTTTAAACAATATCATAAATGATAAATGCAATTTTTTAGCTTTTAACATATTCAGCTGTTTCATAAAATATTCTATACTGATCTTCTACAATTTAATTCTTATTATCTTTGATTAATGAATTTCCGCAAAAACTATATTAACTAAACTCTCTGTGTTTTATTTACCACCCATGGTGAGTGTCATAACCGCTTTTGCCGTATGTAATCTATTTTCTGCTTCATCATAAACAATTGAATGAGGACCATCAATAACTGAATTTTCTACTTCATTTCCTCTGTCCGCTGGCAGCGCATGCATATACATTACATCTTTATTGGCAAGTTTCATCATTTCCTCTGTACATTTCCAAGTTTTGTATAACTCAAGTAAATCATCAACCACTTCATTCCCTTGATTAGTTACCCAACTTCCCCAATTTTTAGGTATAACTACATCTGCATCTCTATACGCTTCTTCCATATTATTTGTTATTGTTAATGTTCCCCCGTGTTTTTCAGCATTTTCTTTAGCTTGTTTTATCGTCCAATCTGGTAAATCATACCCTTTCGGATAGGCAAGAGTTACATCCATTCCGTATCTTGGGAATAAAAGCACTTGAGTAAGCGGAACTGAAATTGGTTTCTTGTGGCTAGTTGCATAAGCCCAGATAATAGATACTTTAGTACGTTTTAAATCTCCTATTTTTTCTTTCATGGTCATTAAATCAGCTATTCCCTGCATCGGATGATATAAATCACATTGCAAATTCATAATGGGAACTGTCGA
>JAHIPN010000219.1 GCA_018894595.1 bacterium | reverse complement strand
ACAAAACTTGTTCCGTCTCTAACAATTAAGAATTTTATTTTCCCGCTTGAACGTCTATTGTAAAGCCATCCTCTAATTTCTACTTCTTTTCCTTCATAACTTTTAATATCACTTATTCTAATAATTTCCATTATTCCTCCTTAATATGATTACGTTTGTATAGGGGGTCAGGTCTTCACATTTGACATAACTTATTCTTAGATGAGATAAGTTAACAAGTTATGTCAAATGTGAAGACCTGACCCCCTATGTCCCAAATTTATTCTGCGGGCACGATGCCTGTCTGCGTGCGGACACGCACAGGTAGACATCCGTGCCCCTACAACATAAATACTCTACGCTAAACGCTACACGCTATCTATACATGATGATAATTCATTAATTAGATTATCTATCTCAACTTCCTTTTGCTCTTTGGTTTGCATGTTGCGGAGAATTACCATATTTTTAGATAATTCTTCTTCGCCAACTATTACGGTATATCTCGCTCCTATTTTATTGGCTATTCTCATTTGTGATTTTAGGCTTCCTTCGGAATAATCCATATCAGCAGACAAGCCAGCATTTCTGATTTTTTGCAATAATCTAAAAGCTGTGTCTTTATTCTTTTCATCAACCTTAGCTACAAATATATCTAATCCCTTTTCCGCAGGCCATTCGACCTTTTGTTGATCTATAGTAATAATCATTCTCTCTATCCCTGCGGCAAATCCTACTGCTGGAGTCGGCTTTCCACCCAACTCTTCAACTAAATCATCATATCTGCCGCCACCGCCAATAGCATTCTGAGCACCTAATTCTCCCGAAATAATTTCAAAAGCGGTTTTGGTATAATAATCTAGTCCCCTTACTAACCGAGGGTTTTCACGAAATATAATCTTTTGGTCATTAAGATATGATTTAACTTGTGCAAAATGTG
The DNA here is from genome assembly GCA_018894595.1 of bacterium. The sequence goes on along the minus strand of JAHIPN010000219.1, from coordinate 2,136 downwards.
ATTCGCATTCCTGACAAAGATTTTCAGTAATTACAGGAGCTACTCCTATAATTTTTTTACAGCTATCTTTTTTACAATCCAAAACTCTTAAAGGATTTTTTTTATATCTCTCTTTGCATTCAGAACATAGAAAATCTTTTTTATCCTTTAGATATTTTTTTAATTTTTGGACATAATCAACTCTGCATTTTTTACAGCCCACACTATTTATTAAAATTTCAAGATTTTTTAAACCCAGTTTTTTATAAACATCTAAAACAGTGAGGATAACTTCAGCATCTGCAGTAGGTGATTTAGTTCCGATGACTTCGATTCCGAATTGATTAAACTGTCGAAATCTTCCTGCCTGCGGTTTTTCACATCTGAACATTGGACCAAGATAAAATAATTTTATTACTTTAGAAATTCTATCCATTCCATTTTCTAAATAAGCCCTAACCACCGGGGCAGTTCCTTCAGGCCGCAAAGTAAGGCTTCTCCCTTTTCTATCGGGAAAAGTAAACATTTCTTTAGTCACTATATCAGTAGATTCGCCTATTCCCCGGACAAAAAGGTCAGTATATTCAAAGAACGGTGTTCTTATTTCTTTATATCCGTATTTATTCAGTATCTCTTTTATTATATCTTCGATATAATACCATTTTGAAATATCCTCAGGTAAAATATCCTGTGTCCCTTTAGGAACCTTAATAAACAATATTTCCCTCTCCTTTTAATTTAATATTTTAATATTTGTACCTGTGTTCCATGAAGGCCTTTTTATCAACCGCTTTCTTCAGGGCATCTTCCTGGCTAATTTTTCCCTCCATAAGTAAATCTTTTAATGATTGATCTAAACTTTGCATTCCATCTTTCTTGCTAATCTGTATAGTTGAAGAAATTTGATAAGCTTTCCCTTCTCTAATTAGATTTCTAATTGCCGGATTGGCAACCATTATTTCCAGGGCAGGGACTCTGCCTTTTCCGTCTAAAACAGGTAATAGAGTTTGAGCAACAACCCCCAAGAGGGATCCAGCAAGTTGCATTCTTACTTGATTTTGTTGATGAGGAGGGAATACATCTATTATTCTTTCTACGGTTTCAGCTGCACTAATTGTATGGATAGTGGAAAATACTAAGTGCCCAGTCTCGGCTGCGGTCAAAGCCATCGAAATGGTTTCCAGATCCCTCATTTCTCCTACTAATATTACATCCGGGTCTTCTCTTAAAGCATTTCGTAAAGCAGATGCAAATGATTTGGTGTGAGAACCTACCTCTCTTTGTGATATAAGACAATTTTTGTGGTAGTGAATAAATTCAATAGGATCTTCAATGGTAATTATATTATCGTATCTTTTTTTATTTATAATATCAATCAAGGCAGCCAAAGTTGTTGATTTCCCACTTCCGGTTGGTCCGGTAACCAATACCAGCCCTCTATCTTTTTCGGTGAAATCTGAAAGTATTGAAGGCAATCCTAATTCAGAAAGGGTTTTAATCTTTTCTGGAATTAAACGAAAAGCCGCACCCTCACCACGCCGATGCTTAAAGACATTTACTCTAAATCGGGAAATATTTTCTAATTCGTAAGATAAATCTAATTCACCAAATTTTTCAAAATCAGTCTTTTGTTTTTCACTTAGAATAGAATATATCATTTCATGGGTAATCTCCGGCGTTAATTCAGGTAAATCTAATTTTGTTAATTTTCCATTTATGCGTAACACCGGAGAAACTCCTATATTAAGGTGTAAATCAGAAGCATCTTTATCTTTAGCTGTAACTAATAATTCTTTTATCTCCATATTTAACTCTCCCCTTTATTTTTTTAATCTACGTAGATTATTTCTAATTTTAAATATTCTAATTGTTTATATATTATTAAAAAATCCCTGATAATACTTCTACCAAGTATCATCAGGGACGAGAATTGCTCGCGGTGCCACCCTGTTTGAATGGTAATTAATCCATTCCGCTTAACAGCCAATTAACGTGGGCTATCCGATTAAGTTTACTATAATTTTTCAACTTAATTTATTTTTTTAGGGGTCTTTCGATTATCTTCTCTTTTATTTCTTTGAGGAAAGATAACCTACTCTCCTATTTTCTATTTTTAAAAAATGTTATATTTTAAAATTTAAGTAATTTTATATAATT
>JAHIPN010000218.1 GCA_018894595.1 bacterium | reverse complement strand
AATGAACAATTTGCAAAACTTAATTCATTCAGTTTTATCTTTTCTATACTTAAACTAAATACCTCAGCCAATTCTTCTGAAGTGGAAGAATACAATTTTTCAATCTTCTCCATTACCGATGAATTAAAAACAGGTATAGCTAAACTATTTACATTTTCAAAACTTCGTCTCATTTCTGGCATCCAAATTACAGAAAATAATTTATTTTGGGGAATTTCATAGGTGTTAACCCCAAAAAAATTCTTACTTATATTTATTTTTTCTCCCCATAAAAAATATTTTCCGCTGTTTTCTCGAGAGGGAGGTCGTCCAAGTATTCCATCTTCCAACTTTTCTAATGTTCCAGCATCTAAAGTGTACGCACATAGTAAAATAGTAAAAATATATTCCTCTGGAATTTTTCCTCCATCTGAAATAAAACGAGCTAGTGAATAATACTCTTCTTTATGTTTATTAATTACTTTTAAGTACTCCTTTTCAATCTTGGTTAACCATTTTTTAATTTTCTTATAATCTGGTTCTGTAAAAAGAGGTATTTTAGGATTAACAAAATTATCTTTAACTTCAACAAAGGCAACTTTATCCCACTGGTAAATAATATCACGCTCAGATTCATTCAATTTATTTAAATTGATTCCCTCAGGATAAATTCTTTCGTATAACAAATAAAAAACTTCACTAGGAAAGAATTTTTGCCAGTTACCTGAGCCTGCCATACGAAAATTAACATCCGACATATAACTTCCCTCCCTTAAAAAATCCTGCTGATATTGTCTATATCAAAATTTGTAAATATTATGTCATCATTTATATTCCACTTATTAGCCACTAACCCGTTAGCTCCTTAAATATAATTCTAATTTTTCATAAACCTCTTTGTTGTCTGAAGTTCTCATCCCATATTTGTGGTGAAAATTCGTAAAAAGATAGATTGTCTTCTCTCCTTCCTTGGAGTTATATCTTACTCTTAGGGGTTTATTCCATGGAGCAGCTCTATCCTCCCAACCTGTAAATACATCATCAAATCCAAAATGAATATCTGTAATATCCCCAGTTGTAATCTCTAAATTCAAATCTTTATCCTCCTTTACATCTTTTCCAGCAAAAGTTATCTTTTCTTCATTCAATTCTAAAAACCCTTCATATCTATGTAAAGGTTTCATAAATGATGTATGTGCCTTTACCCAGTCCCAAAAACCCCTGCTTTTTATATCTTTTTCATATGCCATTAATGTATTTTTCCATTTCATTTTAGTTGCCTCCTTTCTCATAAATAATATATGAATTGCATTTTAAATTTAAAACTCTTTTTGTGTGAGCTCGCAATTTCCGATAACGTTTTTGGGCTATTTCCAACAACCATTTTACTGAATCTGCATTCAGCACTGATTTCCAATTACTCATATTTCTTCACCTCTAAAGGCAGGGTTTGGAATTTCATATAACGATTTGTGCTGCCCTTTCCATATGTAAAATCTCTAATATGCATCCCATAGATTTCGTTGAAGCCAAACTTTTTATAGAATGCTTCTTTATCTGGATCAGTTATCAAAACAATATCGTAATATCCCTTAAAATACGAAACTGCGAGTTTCATTAGATGTGTACCGACCCCTTTTCCTTGATGAGCCTCTAAGACCTCAACTAAAGTGATAAAGGCATGCATTGCACCATCACTTATTGCTATGAGGAAACCTATTAGCTTGCCATTTTCCCTTGCGGTAATAATTAAATCAGCTCCATTCAAAAGTTCGCCTTTAATCTCTAGTGATGGAGGCGATTTCCAATCCCGGAAGAAGCAGTCAAGCTCATTTGGAATAATCCTGTCACTTATTTTGTATTCAATCATTTAGGCCTCCTTTATGGGTTAGGCGAAGTTTATTTTTAATATTTGTTATAATTTACTACCTTCCTACATTTTAGCACATAGAGAGCAGGATTCATTAAGTACTCATCTTTTACAACCTTTCATATCCGACGAACTAATATCAACGGACGCTCGATTTTTTTTGCCTTTTCAATTGGCTCATTAACATCCCAATTGTTCCACCAACCTACGAATTCAAATTTTTTAGTTTTTTCAATTAGCAGTAAGAATTCCTGGGGGAAAATTACTTTCGTAATATCGGCACTTTCAAAATGCATTTCTTTTCCCTTTTCTTGAACATCTACATTCAATCTATACTCCCATAATTGATTAACTTTATCTATT
>JAHIPN010000217.1 GCA_018894595.1 bacterium | reverse complement strand
TTAAGTTCCCTTTTCACACCAAAAAAGACCACTTATTCCACTATCGAATTTATAGATATTAGTGGAATTTCTCCAGAATTGCCCTCAAAAGAGAAGACAGAGATATTTAGCTTTATCCAGGATGTTGATGCCCTATTATTTGCGATTAGATTATTTGAGGACCCGGCTGTTGCAGGTGAAAAAGATCCTGTTGTCCAAGTTGAAAATTTAAGGTATGAACTCTTACTTAGAGATTTGGAGGTAGTGGAGAATCGTTTAGGTCGTTTAAAAAGATAGTCCCCTTACTAAAATTTAAGGCTAATTCCAACATTAACCTTGTACCATATCTTGCTCTGGTAGAAAGTCTCATAAAATTCACCCCGCTTAATTACTACTATTACTATTACTTTAGTAGTGATTATAATATAAAAAAATATTTTTGTCAACTATTAACTGAAAACTGTGAACCGAAAACTTGTTTTAAACATTAAACCGGAAATTAATAATATCCCCATCTTCGATTATAGCATCTTTCCCCTCAATCTTTAGTAACCCCTTTTCTTTTACCACATGAATTGAGCCCAGAGTAACCAAATGCTGATATCTGGCTATCTCTGCCCGGATAAAACCTCTTTCTATATCGGAATGCACTTTTCCCGCAGCTTTTTTAGCTATAGTACCTTTCTTAATAGTCCAGGCTTTAACTTCATCTTCGCCTACAGTGAAAAAAGATATCAATCCCAGGTGCTTATAACACACTCGTGATAATCTTTCAATTCCCGATTCTTTCAGTCCTAAATCTTCTAAAAACATCTGCCTCTCATCTGCTTCCAGCTCACTTATTTCCATCTCCATCTTGCCACAGATATTTAAACTGGCCATATTACTATCTTGAATAACCTGGTCTAATTTATCTTTTTGGGTATATGATTTCGTTTTAAATTGTTCTTCGCTAAGATTTAAGGCGATAATAATCGGCTTTAGGGTATAAAAACTGAAACCACTTATTTTTTTTACTTCATCTTCAGAGAATTCAAGGTTGGAAAGAAAGAAGTCATCGCTCAGTCCCTGGTTGCATTTCTCTAAAATTTCCATTTCTACTAGTTCCTCACGAGTCAATTTCTTCTTAGACTTTTTTAAACGCTCTAATCGATTTTCTACTACCTCTAAATCTCTAAGCAAGAGTTCATATCTTAAATTTTCAACTTGAACAATCGGATCTTTCTCACCAGCAACCGCCGGGTCTTCAAATAATCTGATTACAAACAGCAAGGCCTCAGCATCCTGGATAAGACTAAATATCTCTACCTTCTCTTTTGTTGGCAACTCCGGAGAAATTCCACCGATGTCCACAAATTCAATAGCGGCATAAGTGGTCTTCTTGGGATGATAAAGGGAACTTAAATATTCTATTCTCTGATCGTAAACAGTGGCTATCCCTATATTTTTAGTACCCTTTGAAGAATAAGCAGAAGTCTCTTTGTGCTGACCGGTTAAAAGATTGAACAGAGTGGTCTTCCCTGTTAAAGGCATCCCCACAATTCCAATTTTCATTTCTTATCCCCCATCTTTAGTTAGTTGGTTAACTGATTATTTAGTTTCAATAGGATAAATGTCTTATATAACTATAATTTTTATCTTTATCGCCAAGATTTTTAAAATATCTCTTCTATCAGTTTGTTATAACATTTTGTCTTTAGCTTACTTTTTTATCCCCTTTTGATTTTCATTATAACAAAGATTTTTTAAAAATAAAAATTAAAACTGCGTACTAGATAATAAATACATAGATAGTGCTTTCTGGCAATTATTTAGATACTCTATTTGGCGTAAGATAATCTAAGGATTAAATGCATTCTTTAAAAGTGGTAATCTTAATCTTGCTTCAGAAGTTATAAAGAATAAATACGGTATAAAAACACCTCAGATAAAAAGATTCATTGAAAAACTTCATTTAGCAGATGTGTTATAATTATAAAATTGAATCAGCCAGTGCTTCTAATCTCTTATGAAAGAAAGGATATTTTTATATTCTGCTTCTAACTCACGAGGTCTGGGGTATGAACTTTTTACCATTTTTGTATCAAGTTGAATAGAAATAAATTTTCTATACAAAGGATAAATAGGATTTCTTATGGATTTAATTGGCATATTACTAAGAGTGAATAATCTTACTTATAGATATAGTTCTCAGGATAGAAATCTTCTTGAGAAGGTGTCTTTTACTATCGGATTGAGAGAAAAGATTGGGATTGTAGGTCCAAATGGATCTGGCAAATCCACATTAATAAAGATTTTGGTGGGAGAGTTAACTGATTTTGAAGGTAATATAGCAAAGCCGAAATGTGATTTAAAAATTGGTTATCTTCCACAAGATGTAAGTAGGGATTCAGATAAAATTCTTTTAGAAGAAGTAAAAGTTGCTTTCCCAGAGGTCTATAAAGTTGAAAAGAATCTCCGTGTTTTAGAAAAACGATTGGAAAATAATTTGGATACAGAAGTTCTTAGGGATTATGGAGAACTGCTTAGCAAATATGAAATAATGGAAGGATTTCAATTAGAGGAAAAAATAAAAAAGGTCCTTTCTAAGCTTGGTTTTACTAAGGATGATATGAAAAGAAATTATAACAAGCTAAGTGGGGGTGAAAAAACCAGAGTAGAATTGGCAAAAATTCTATTAGAAGAACCTGATCTGTTAATTCTTGATGAACCCACTAATCATTTAGATATCAATTCTCTGGAATGGCTTGAAGAGTACTTGAGAAGGTATAAAGGTACAATCCTTGTTACTTCACATGACAGGTATTTTCTTAATAAAATAGTTACATCTATCTTAGAACTAAGAGATGGTAAATCTACAATATACTCTGGTAATTACAGTTTTTATATCTATGAGAGAAATTTAAAAGAGAGACAAGCATGGGAGAAGTATGAAGAACAGAACCGAAAAATAAAGAAGATGGAGAGAGAAGCAAAACAGCGTAAAATATGGGCAAAAAGGAAGGAGAAGGAGAAAATTGGTGCAAAAGATAAAGGCTTTATTACTCACCGTGCAGCTAAGTTAGCCAAGAGAGCAAAGGCAGTTGAAACTCGCATTAAACAGATGATAGAAAAAGAGAAAGTAAACAAACCAGTCGTTGAGAAACAGATGAGAGTAAAACTTGAGACTGCCTGTCACTCTGGTGAAATAGTGCTTGATGTTTGTGAGTTGTCAAAATCGTTTGGAGATAGGACCTTATTTAATTCGCTCAATTTTACAATAATAAGAGGTAAAACAATTGGGATTATTGGGCCTAATGGATCAGGGAAAACAACTCTTATTAGGATTTTATTAGGTGAAATTCCTGCTGATTCTGGTTCTATTCGATGGGGGGCTGGTGTGAAGATTGGCTACCATGCTCAAGAGCAAGAAAATCTAAACATGGAGAATACAATTTTAACTGAAGTTAAGCAAGAAAATCCAGATGAAACATTTGTAAGGACTATATTAGGTTGTCTTAAATTTAGCCAGAAAAGAGTATATGAAAAGATTAAAAATATTAGTATTGGAGAACGCGTTAAGGTTAGTTTAGCAAAGGTATTGGCATCTCAACCTAATGTACTTATTTTAGATGAACCAACTAATCATCTTGATGTACATGTTCGTGAAGCTTTAGAGAATGCATTTGCTGATTATTCGGGTACTATAATTGTGGCGAGTCATGATAGATATTTGATAAAAAAACTAGCAGATGAAATATTAGAGATAAATGGAAAAGAAACGAAATACTTCCCAGGAAGTTACAGTGAATTAAAGTCTAAAGTAGAATTATAGTTCTGCTTGATAGTGTATGGACAAACAGAGGAGAAAGAAACTGCGGATAATTAAGAAAACGGAGCAAAAACTACCTTTTTTTAATCTTTATCTTTCCATTATCCATCAGGTAAGTACAATTAGTGGTTTCTTTTAAAAATTTTTTATCATGAGAGATAATTATATAGGATAAATGAGGATGGCTATTTAAAATTTGGACTATCTTTTCGATAGTCCCCTCATCAAGCCAGATGGTAGGTTCATCAAGTAATAAAATTTCTGGCTGCATCGCCCATACCGTAGCCAGAGAAACTAATCTTTTTTCTCCATAGGAAAGATTGTAAGTAATTCTATCCTCAAAACCAGCTAACCCGAGAGTCTCCAAAGTTTCTTTCAAGATTTTCTTAGTTTCCTGATGATTTTTTCTCAAGTTTAGAGGCCCAAAGGCAATATCTTCAGCCACAGTAGGACTGAATAATTGATCATCCGGATCCTGAAAAAGAAGGCCAATTCTTTCTCTGACTTCCACAAAATCATTCTCTACTTTTCGTTCTTTTCTAAAAATTTCTATTTTCCCTCCCGAAGGATTTAAAAGACCCATAATAAGATGGAATAGAGTAGTCTTCCCACTTCCATTGAGCCCAACCAGGCCAATTCTTTCTCCTTTGAAAAAATTAAAATTTAACTTTTTAAATATATAATCCCGGGAGGGATAGGCAAAGGAAAGGTCAACGAATTTGATTACAGATTCCTTTTCTTTTTCTTTCATGGCAGTAACACCAATCCCATAATACAACCTATCATCACAATTCCCGCTGCAAAATCAGTTTTTTTGGAAACAAAATGATTTAAAGTCCAAAATTTACCCTTAAACCCTCGGCACAACATAGCATTATAAACTCTCTTGGAGCGGTCATAACTTCTAACTAACATCATCCCCACTAAATAGGCATAAGTCTTGTAAGTATGGAGATTGGTCTGCGGTTTAAATCCTCTTATTTCCAAAGCATTATTTAATCTGATATATTCAGAATGAATGGTATGGATATAACGATAAGTAAAGAAAAATAACTGAACCAATTTAT
>JAHIPN010000216.1 GCA_018894595.1 bacterium | reverse complement strand
TTTTTTAGAATTTATCGAGAAAAGTTTTGCCTCAAAAGGCTCCGCTTTTTCATCTTCAATTTTTTTAAACAAGGCATCTATTGTCCAATATTCTTCTATTTTAAATTTAGCTATTTCCTCTTCTCTTTCGCATATTAAATATAATGTTACAGATTGTACCCTTCCTGCACTTAATTTTTTGCCAATCTTTTTCCACAATAATGGACTAATCTTATAACCTACCAGTCTATCCAATAATCTCCTGGCTTTTTGAGAGTTAACCATATTAAGATCAATTTCTCTTGGTTCTTTAAAGGCCTGGGACACAGCTCTTTCAGTTATTTCATTAAAGATAACCCTGTTTTTCCCCTCTTTAACCTTTAATTTTTGCGCAATATGCCAGGCAATGGCTTCACCTTCTCTGTCCGGGTCAGTAGCTAAAAATACTTTCTCTTTACCTTTAGTGCTTTCTTCTAATTCTTTCAGTACCCTTCTTTGTTTGGGAATAACCACATATTCTGGCTGAAAGTTATTTTCGATATCTATCCCTAATTTTGTTTTAGGTAAATCAATTAAATGTCCCTTGCTTGATTTTATTGTATAGTCCCTGCCCAATATTTTTTTTAATGTTTTTTCTTTGGTGGGTGATTCAACTATTACCAGATATTTACTCATTTTAATTTCCTCAAATACTTTTTTCCTATTATTTTTCTATTTTCCTTTCAATCGGTTAAAAATATCTTGCGGCCATGAAGGTAATATTATTGCACCATAAGGACAATGTTCATCACAACAAAAGCAAGAAATGCATTTTTTTCTATCCGCTTCCGGAAATTTATTGGTTAAATTCATTGCCGAAACAGGACAAACTTCGATACATTTTTTGCATACTTTACATTTATTATGATTTACGGTTGGCTTAACTGCTGCTAAATTAAATACATTAGGAGCCATTGTTTTTCTTATTCTTTGCAAAATACCATTATTTGGAGTTTTAAAACCCGAAATTACTTCTAATTCTCCATCAATAATTATTTTGGAGATGTCTGTCTCCACTAAATTTCTCTCTTTGGCAACCTGTAATAACTCAATTGCATCAGATTTAAGTCCCATCATGGCGGCCATAACAGTATCAAGAGAAATACCATTATCACTACCTATTATTTTATTTATGATTCTAATTTTTCCATTGGTAGGACCGGGACCTTCCATACCGATTATAGCATCCATTATATTTAAATCGGGAATCCTTATCTGATAAATATCGACTAACAATTCAGCAAATTTATAAACAGATTGATTTAATGTATGTAATTGAGCTTTCTTACCTCCCGGAATAATGCCGAACATGTTTTTTATGGCACCGGTAATAGTTGTTAAACTATGGGTTTTAAATTTTGGAACATTGATGACATAATCTGCTTCTTTAACTATCCTGGAAATAAATAATTCTTCAATATATTCTGACTCTACCTTTACTTTGACTACTTCCCCGGCAATATTGCTATAACAACCGTCAGAAGCATCTAATATCCCGGTAATTTTTGCTATCTTTAAGGGGTCGAAGTGAATACTACCAGAATTATCTCCCACTATTATGCTCTTTGGTTTACATTTTTTTAGTTCCTGAACAATTGCAGATATTATTCTTGGGTCGGTAGTCACTCCTCTTTCCGGAGGGAATGGACCTAAAAGGTTTGGCTTCACTAAAACTTTTTTATTTTTTACTTTTTCTTCTACCCTAAATATTTCAAAAACATTTTTTATTATTTCAGATATTTCATTATTTTGTATATCACTGATAATGACTTTGGACATATTTCCTCTGTTAATTCTATTTTTTAATTTTGGTCTTTTCTCCGATTTTTCTTTCTTTTTTTAATTTTAATCTTACAATATTTTCTTTATGTTTAAAAATACCGAGAATCATAATTATCGCGCTAAATAAGATATACTCATAAGGCTGCTTGAATATAATTGTAAAAATAAAAATTGAAATTAGCGCACAAATAGATGATAAGGAGGCATATTTTGAAGTTATTAAAACAATCCCCCAGACTGTTACTGCTAAAACTGATATTATCGGATTGAGAGCAAATACAACTCCAAACGTAGTGGCTATCCCTTTGCCGCCCTTAAAACCGAGAAATAAAGACCAGTCATGGCCACATATTACTGCTAACCCTGCAATAGCTGATATTAATGAACTATCCATATTTAAATATTTTACTAAATAGACAGAGAAAATACCTTTACCAACATCGCCAATCAATACTAAAGAAGCTAATGGAGGTCCCAATATCCTAAAAGCGTTAGTTGTGCCTATATTTCCGCTCCCGAATTCTCTTATATCTACTTTCTTAAATAATTTACCCACGATATAGCCAAAAGGTACGGAACCTAAAAGATAGCAGCTTATAATAATTAAAGCAGTTTCCATACTATTTCCTTTCCTCCTTTTTTTTCGCTAAATTAATAACTACGGGCGAACCTTCAAACCCAAATGTTTCATAAAATTTATTTTCTAAATATTTCTGATAAGAAGCATACATTAATTTAGGATTATTTACAAATAATAGAAATTTAGGTGGTTTTATCCCCATTTGAGTAGCATATCTAATTTTTAAAGTATTCCCCCTTACGTATTTTGGAGTATTTTTAGAAATAATTTCTCTTATAAAAGCATTTAATACCGAAGTAGGAATTTTTTTGCTATATTGTAAGGCAACTTCTTTAATTTTTGAAATAATTTTATCAATATTATAACCTGTTATAGCAGAAGTCATTATCACAGGAGAGTTTTTCATAAAAGACAATTCATATCTTATCTCATCAATAAACAATTCTTTATCTATATCATCTTTGATTAAATCAAATTTATTTAATATTACTATACAGGCTTTTCTTTCATCTTGGATATAATTTGCCATTTTTTTATCTTGCATGCTTACTCCCTGAGTAGCGTCCAACATCAGTAACACTATATCTGAATTATGTACCGCTTCAAAAGTTCTTAATGTACTGTAATATTCAACATCTTCTTTCGGTTTTGCCTTGCCTCTCAAGCCTGCGGTATCGATAAATATTAATTTTAATAAATCATGTTTAAAAATTATTTCAATAGCATCTCTGGTGGTGCCGGGATGTTCGCTGACTATGATTCTATCTTCCCCTAAAATACGATTTAATAAACTTGATTTTCCTACATTGGGTTTTCCAATAATTGATATTTTTATAATGTCCTCTTCTTCTTCCGGTTCTGCTCCTGCTTCTGGAATACAGGATACTATTCTATCTAATAAATCATCAACGTTAAGCCCGTGTTCTGCTGAAATAATATAGGGATCTCCGAACCCTAATTCGTAAAACTCATATAATTTTAATTCACTTCCCTTTACATCTCCCTTGTTGGCTACCAGGATGCTTGTTTTATTTTTTTCTCTAATTGCTTTAGCCACCTTAAAATCATCCGGATTTATTCCCTCTTTGATATCGACCAATAATATAATTAAGTCTGCCTCTTCAATAGCCAATTCAGTCTGAACGGTTATTTTTTTTTGCATTTCTTCTTTTTTTATAAAATCCACGCCTCCGGTATCTACCAGAACAAATTGCTTTCCTTTCCATTTACATTCTGCATATATCCTATCTCTGGTAATTCCGGGTTCGTTTTCCACAATGGCTGTTCTTTTCCTGATGATTCTATTAAATAGGGTCGATTTCCCTACATTTATCCTTCCGATAATAGCAACAATAGGTTTTCTCAAAATAGCTACTCCCAACTCTTAATCTTATTTATTTTAGAATATTTTTTATTTTCTTTATAGTCAACTCAGTGTTTTCGTTTTTAAATATAATTTGACCGGCCACAATTATTTCTGCTCCGGCTTTAATCACCTGAGAAATATTATCTAAATTTATTCCGCCGTCAACTGCTAAGCTTATTGATTTTTTTTGATTATCTATTATTTTTCTCGCCTTTTCTATTTTACTGATCATCTCCGGTATAAATTTCTGCCCGCCAAAACCCGGATTAACGGTCATTAATAATAAAACATCTATTTTACCAATTAAATATTCAATAACACTTAGAGGTGTTGCTGGATTTAAGGCAATACCAGATTTTACATCAGCCTCATTAATGGTTTGGATAAGTCTGTCCAGGTGTTTAGAAGTTTCGTAATGCACAATTATAATATCTCCGCCAGCATTAATAAATGATTTAATATGATTCTCCGGTTTTTCTACCATTAGATGAACTTCCAAAGGAAGAGAGGTTATGCTTTTAATTGATTCTACTATCCTGGGGCCAAAGGAAATATTCGGAACAAAATTTCCATCCATAATGTCTAAGTGAATTAAATCTGCTCCTCCGCTTTCTATTTTTCTTAATTCTCTTTCTAAACAGGTAAAATCTGCATCTAAGATTGAGGGAGCTAACTTTATTGTCATAATTATAACACCGCCTCTTTGTATAAATAATTGTTTATCTTAAAACCTTTAGTCGTAGCTAATATAGCCATAATTTTCGATCAAGACTTCTATACTGAATAGCTTCAGATAAATGAGAAATTTCTATCTTCTCTGATTGTTCTAAATCAGCTATAGTTCGAGCCACTTTTAATATTCTATCATAGGCTCGCGCGCTTAAATTTAACTTTTCTATAGCTTTATAAAGTAAATTTTTAGCATTGTCATCAATATTACAATATTCTTTAATCTGTTTTTTGGTAATTTGGGCATTACAAAAAATACCGTCTTCAGAATATCTTTCCCCTTGTATTTTTCTTGCTCTTTCTACTCTTTCTCTTATAATAGAAGAGTTTTCTACAGAATTCTTTTCCATGACTTCTCGACAATTTACCCGGGGGACTTCAATATGAATGTCAATTCTATCTAATAAGGGTCCCGATATTTTTGAACGATATTTAACAATCTGAGATGAGCTACAGGTGCAAACTCTAACCGGATCACCATAAAAACCGCAAGGACAAGGATTTAAAGACGCGATAAGCATAATAGAAGAGGTATAGCTAACAGAACTTAGAGAGCGTGAAATAGTCACTATCCCGTCCTCCAGTGGTTGACGTAGAGATTCTAAAGCACTTCGGGAAAATTCCGGTAATTCATCTAAAAAAAGTACACCATTATGAGCCAAGCTAATCTCTCCCGGTTTGGGTGTCCTACCTCCTCCGATTAATCCAACATTGCTTATAGTATGATGCGGAGCTCTAAACGGTCTCTCCGTAACCAAAGGGATATCCGGTGGAAGTAAATTTGCAATACTATACAATTTGGTAATTTCTATAGATTCTTCCAGCGTTAAAGAAGGAAGGATGGTTGGAAGTCTGCGCGCCAGCATGGTCTTTCCGGAGCCTGGCGGACCAATCATTATAACATTATGACTCCCGGCTGCCGCTACTTCGAAGGCTCTTTTAGCGTGTTCCTGTCCTTTGATATCAGCAAAATCTGTTTGACTGCTTTTGCTGAATTTAAAGACGTCTTCTAAATCTATAGAGACCGGCTCTATCGATATTTTTTTATTTAAAAATTCAATTACTTCGCAAAGTGAATTAACAGGAAATACTTTTAGGTCCTTAATTATCCCTGCTTCTTTAGCATTTGCTTTAGGAACAAGTAATCTGTTTTTACCCATTATTTTTGCCATCAAAGCAATAGGAAGCACACCACTTACCGGTTTTATGCTTCCATCTAAAGACAATTCACCAAGAATCAGATATTCATTTAAAAGATCTGGCTTAACTTGCTTACTGGCAACCAAGATTGCCAGAGCGATAGATAGATCAAAAATAGGACCTTCTTTTTTGATATCCGCTGGGGCAAGATTTACCGTAATTCTTTGCATGGGAAATTCGAATTCAGAATTTTTTATGGCAGCTCTAACTCTTTCTCGGGATTCCTGAACAGCTGTATCAGGTAATCCTACGATATTGAATGAAGGCAATCCTGGATGAATATCAACTTCAATCTCCACTATAAAAGCATCTACTCCGAATATAGCCGCACTATATAATTTGGATAACAAAAAAACACCTACCTTTTTAGTGAATAGTAATTCGTAAATATTATAGCGTGGAGCGTACAGCGTTTAGCGTATAGTAAAAAACTAAAAGCGAAAAGCGAAAAACCATAATTCAAAACTCAAAACCCTTCCTCTTGTATCGTATACCGCATTGCGTATTTCGTTTGTTTCCCCTTCACTCTCATCTTCTCCCCCCAAGAGGAAAAAGAATAAAAATTCTGTATCTTTTAATTCATTCCATACACTATTTAATATTCTGTCTTCTTTTTTCCTAACTATACGCTCCACGCTGCACGCTCTACGCTACCTTGCTATATACTCCGATACTATCTATCTTTATACTCGATACTGTCTTAAAAGCCTTGTTTACTGTCAAGGTAAAAAGCATTCCTGATATGTTTTATTCTTTTTACATCCTTATGGTTAGAGATGCTGACTAAAATTACATCAAAGCAATAATTATTTTTCCAAAGATTGTATTTAGCCAAATAACATAAAGCATTTTTAATTATTTTTTGTTGTTTATTAAAGTTTATTGCTTCTTCAGGATATCCAAACTTATCAGAACGCCTGGTTTTTACTTCTACAAAGATAATACTTCCCTTATATTCACTGATAATATCTATTTCTCCTAAAAAAGTACGGAAATTCCTTTCTTTTATCTTGTAACCTTTAGTTTCTAAATATTTACAAGCTAAGTCTTCGCCGTATTTTCCTATATTTATATTATCCATCTTTATCAATCATCTATCTTCCTATTATTTAATTAGCTACGCCATTACTCTTTTATAACTTTTTCTATGAATTTTTGATGGGCCATACTTAATCAATGCCTTAAGATGTTCTTCTGTGCCATAACCTTTATTTTTTTTAAAAAGGTACTGCGGGTATTTTTGGTCATACTTGACCATAATATTATCCCTATAAACTTTAGCAATTATGGAAGCCGCAGCAATCGATATGCTTTTATCTTCACCTTTAATCAATGGTATCTGGGAAATATTTAGGTGAGGAATTCTAAAGCCATCCACTAAAATATAATCAGGTACTTCTTTTAAATCTAAAATAGCTTTTTTCATTGCCAAAAAAGAAGCTTGGGCAATATTTATTCTATCAATAATTTTAGCTTCCACAATACCAATTCCTACATCTTTTGCTTTATTTAAGATAGAAAAATATAATTCTGTTCTTTTTTGTGAAGTTAACTTTTTAGAATCTTTGATATAAGGAATAAACAATCGGCAGGGTAAAATTACTGCGGCTGCCACTACTGGCCCGGACAATGAACCCCTGCCAGCTTCGTCTATTCCGACAATTAAAGAGTACCCTTCGTTTTTTAGTCGATTTTCATAGTTATAGAGATTGTAAATTCTTATTCTTTCTGCATATAATTTTTCTATTCTTCTCTGATAACTATGTATGAACGATTTTGTTATTTTTACTTTTCCATTTTTTGTCTTGAATAGCATTTCATTATCTTTTTTCTTTAACCGTGCCGCTCTTTCCAACCCTATCTCTTAAGTAATATAATTTTGCTCTTCGCGTCTTCCCTTTTTTCAAAGTCACTATTTTTACAATATTCGGTGAATGCAGTTGAAATATTTTTTCTACCCCAACACCCTTGGATATTTTTCTTACTGTAAAAGTTTCCTTACTTCCACCATGCTTTTTAGCTATAACTATTCCTTTAAAAACCTGTACTCGTTCTCTGGTGCCTTCAATAATTTTTTGATGTACTTCGACTGTATCACCAGGTGAAAATTCGCTATTCTCTTTTTTAGATTGTTCTTCCTCTAATTGTCCAATGTAATCTACCATAAAAATCATCCTTCCTAATTATTTTTTTAAACTATTTTCTAATTCTTCAAGTAAATGTAACTCTCTTTTAGACAATTTTTTATTTGCAAAAATTTCAGGCCTTCTAATCAGAGTTCTTAATAGGGACTGCTTTCTTCTCCATTTTTCAATTTCTTTATGATTGCCTGAAAGCAATATTTTCGGAACTTTAAGACCTTTAAACTCATCCGGCCTGGTATAATGAGGATAATCAAGATATTCATTATAAAATGAATCATTTACCATAGATTCTTCTTTTCCTAAAACTCCGGGAATCATTCTCGAAATTGCATCTACCATTAACATAGCTGGTAATTCTCCGCCACTAACTACAAAGTTTCCGATTGACACTTCCTCTGCATCAAGAAGCTGAGGTATCCGCTCATCTATACCCTCATATCGACCGCAAATGAGTAATAATCTATTTTCTTTCGACAAATCTTTAGCCATCCCCTGGTTAAAAATCTTACCCTGGGCAGAAGTGATTATAATTTTTAAAGGTAATGGAGATTTGTTTTTTCTTATCACCTCTACAGCATCCCAAATTGGTTGAGGCTTCAAAACCATACCAGGCCCTCCCCCATAAGAATAATCGTCTACAGTCTTATGTTTGTCCAGGGTAAAATCCCTAAGGTCAATTAGATTTATTTTGATCAATCCTTTTTCTTGAGCCTTATTTAATATGCTTTCGGAAAAAGGGCCTTTAAACATATTTGGGAAAATAGTTAATATATTAATTTCTAAACAATCATTTATCATATTAATCCATCTACTATGTTTATGGTAATTCGTTTTCTTTCTAAATCAATGTTTTTTACAACATCATGAATAGCCGGGATAAATAATTCCTCTTTATCCTTTCTTTTAACTACATACACATCATTACTTCCCGTGCTTATCACATTTTCTACTTTTCCCAGAAAAGCATTATTTTCGGTATATACTTCAAGGCCAATTATCTCAAAGATGAAATAAGCGTCTTTGGGTAGCTTCACAGCATTTTTTCTTTCAACTTCAAGAAAAGACCCTACTATCGTTTTGGCTTCTTCGATATTTTCTATATCTTTTAATTTTAAAATAACCATATCTT
>JAHIPN010000215.1 GCA_018894595.1 bacterium | reverse complement strand
TGTATTTGACCTTTATCAGGAATCCAAATACGAGCTTTTCAGTCTTATTGAACCCGATAGGGTAGTGATTGATATATTCAAATCAGGTGAAGAGACAGCTATTTCTGAAACTCTTTCCGCTAAGCCTAAAGAAAAGCCTGCTCCCGGACCTGAGATAACCGGCAAGAGGGTAGTAATTATTGACCCCGGACATGGGGGGAAAGACCCCGGAGCGATCGGACCTACCGGCTTGAAAGAAAAAGAAGTTACTCTGGGAATCGCTCTTTATTTAGAGAAATTATTAAAAGGGGCCGGTATTCCCACTTATTTAACCAGAAGTAAAGATGAGTTTGTTTATCTGGAAGATAGAACAAATTTCGCTAACCAGAAAAATGGTTTTGTATTTGTAAGTTTACACGCTAATTCGGTTTTAAATCATCGTCCTAGTGCAGAAGGAGTAGAGACCTTCGTGTTAAGTTCCAAATATATCGGTGCCTCAGCCAGAGATGTAGCAGATAGAGAAAACATAGCCAGCAGAGCTCATCCAGAGCTAGATACAGATTTAGCCTTAATTATCGCTGACCTGGAAGAGAGCGCCAACATTAAATATAGTCTTGATTTTGCAGATATTATCCAGGAAAAATTAGTAGAGCACCTTAAATTGGAAGATAGGGGAGTAAAACAAGCTCCATTTGTAGTATTAAAAGGAGCAAATATGGTAGCTGTTATTGTAGAGGTTGCTTTTATTTCTAATCCCAAAGAGGAAACATTATTAAAAAACAACGAATTTAAGCAAAAAAGCGCTCAGGCTCTGTTTGAAGCAATAAAATATTATATAGAAAATACCCCCGATAATGGTGGATAGGATTAATTATTATGGCAAAAAATAGAATGTCGAAGAAGAAAAGAAATAACCCGAAAATTATCTTTTCATTATTAATAATTGTGGTAATCGTAATTGTTGGCTATCTAATATTCAATAAGTTTATTGTCCCTGTCTGGGAAAGATACACAGAAAAGCCTGTTATTACCAAGGAAGTCCCTTATAAGGAAGAAGAAATAAAAGAAGTTCAACCTGTGCCGGCAGAAGAGATGGTCGAGGTGAATCTTTACTTTTCTGATTCTCAAGCGATGTACTTGGTGGCTGAAAAAAGAAAAATATCCCAAGCCCCTTCTTTGGCCAGACAGTCAGTTGTTGAGCTGATAAAAGGTCCTGAAAGTTCCGATCTTTACCCTACGATTCCTGAAGGAACTCAAGTCAATGAAGTATATATTGTTGATGATATTGTTTACATAGATCTATCTGAGGAAATATTTAAAAATCATCCCGGAGGAAGTAGTGGTGAGTTGATGACCGTCTATTCTATAGTTAATACTTTAACTGAAATTCCCACGATTAAAGGTGTGCAAATATTAGTGGAGGGAAATGAGATGAAGAGTTTAGTCGGACATATAGATATCAGTATGCCTTTGCTTAGAGACGAAGATTGGATTAAACCATAAAACTAAAATGAATAATATAGAAAAATAGGAAGTGATAAAGATTAATATTATCGATTTATCTCTAATTTTTAGAAATAAAATTATAATAATTGCCTTTATAGCCTGGGTCTTAAATCAGAGCTTAAAGCTAATGGTATTTTATATTACCGAAAAAAAATGGGATATGAGGAGATTTGTTGGGGCAGGAGGGATGCCCAGCACTCATTCCGCCCTTTCTATGTGCGTTGCTGTCACCATTGGTTTAAAAGAAGGTTGGGGTTCCCCTTTATTTGCTTTAGCTATAGTCATAGCTTTCATTATTATGGCCGATGCAGCCGGAGTAAGGAGAGAGACGGGAGAACAAGCTAAAGTATTAAATAAAATTATTTTAGAATTTTTTAAAGAAATAAAGTTAAAAGACAAGCGTTTAAAAGAGTTAGTAGGCCATACCCCCTTTGAAGTTATAGTGGGAGCTTTTATGGGAATCATAATGGCCTGGATATTATGCGCGGTAATTTAGTTTTAATAGGTAGAATTTCGGCCCGAGAGGTGTATTTATAGATTTGAAAAAATTAAAGAAAGAACGTTTGGATATATTACTGGTCGAAAAGGATATTTTTCCCACCAGAGAGAAAGCTAAAAGTGCGATAATGGCCGGAGAAGTTTTGGTGGAAGGAGAAAGAGTCAATAAATCGGGGCAAAGAACTAATGTAGAAAGCAATATTTCGGTAACAAAGAAAAAAACTGCTTATGTAAGCAGGGGCGGAGAAAAATTAGAAAAAGCTATAAAAGAATTTGACATCTTGATCAAAGGAAAGAAAGTAATTGATGTTGGTGCATCTACAGGGGGTTTTACCGATTGCCTCTTAAAATCTGGAGCTGAGAAAGTTTATTGTATAGATGTAGGCTACGGACAGTTAGCCTGGAAATTGCAAAAAGATATCCGAGTCGTAGTTATAGATAGAACCAATATACGATACCTTACTGCTGATAAATTTGATAATCTATTTGACCTGGCTACTATCGACGTCTCCTTTATTTCATTAGATAAAGTCCTGCCAGCGGTGTATAATTTACTTAATGAGAAGGGAGAAGTTGTTGCTTTAATCAAACCACAGTTCGAAGCAGGCCGGGAGTTCATTCAAAGGGGCGGATTAGTAAAAAAGGCAGAAGTCCATCAGATGGTAATCGAAAGAGTTGGCGATAAGGCGCAAGAAATGGGTTTTAGTATTCAAGGTTTAACTTTTTCTCCCTTAAAAAAGGCTTCCGGCAATATAGAATATCTTATCTATTTAGTAAAAAAATCTAAAGAAGATAAAATAGATAATTTTTCTCAAATTGTCGAGGGAGTGGTAAAACAGGCTCACCAAGAACTTTCTCCCAAAAAATAATATTTGGAGCGAGGGGTTTGACCATAAATGAAAATGCTATTTTGATCTTTATTTTATTTATTAGTGGTGGGATAATCTGCCTGATTCTCTATATCAAGATAAGCAAATGGTT
>JAHIPN010000214.1 GCA_018894595.1 bacterium | reverse complement strand
GAGCTCCTCAGAGTATCTTAGAAGGAGTCATAAGAGGGGTTGATATGTTCGATTGTGTTCTGCCTACCAGAAATGCCAGAAATGGTTCGTTATTTACTTCGTCTGGTAAGTTGTCTATTACTAACGCTAAATATAAGGATGACTTTACACCTTTAGATAATAAATGCCAGTGCTATACCTGCCAGAATTTTACCAGGGCTTATTTACGTCATCTATACATGTCCAAAGAAATACTTGCTTCAATTTTAGGGACCATCCACAATCTTTATTTTATGTCTTCTTTAATGAAAAATATAAGATTAGCGTTATTAGAAGATAGGTTATTAGAATTTAAGGAAGAATTTCTGTCTAATTTTCTGAGTTAACTGTTTAAGTAATTTGTGATAAATAATAAAGGTAACAGTATACCCATAACCTAAAAATAAAATAAAAAATAATTTGCTAAATAAAATAAAATTATGTATAATTTAGAAAATATTTTTTAAAATTAAAAAAGAAAGGCGTGATTATAAAAATGGAAGCTCTTCAACAATTTTTACCTTTGATTATCATATTTGGTATATTTTATTTTATCCTTATCCGTCCCCAACAACAAAAGCAAAAAAAGCATAAGTCGATGTTAGATAGTGTACAAAAAGGTGATAAGGTCATTACTATTGGCGGTATTTACGGAATTATCAGAGATATCAAAGGCGAAACCTTAACCTTGGAGATTGCTAAGGATGTAGTTGTAAATACTACACGTAATGCTATCGGGACAAAAAGGGAAAAATAATACCGCAAAGTATTTTTTTAAAAGAAAGAAAATATATAGAGATATAAATAACGATAATAATTTAAAGGCAGGTATTTATTTTGTACCTGCCTTTAAATTTTAGCATTTTAGCTAAGGAAATATTTTTCTCAAGTATTAGTGTAAACTTTAGTGGGGTAGTTAGACAGAAAGAAGAGTGTTACTTTTTCTGTCTTTTCTTTTGCTTTCTTCACTCGATACTCAATACTATATACTTGATACTATATTTTCAAGTATCTTCGTTGACAAAGAAAATACTATAATATTATAATGATAAAGTTAAAAAACAATATAGTAATATGTAATAAACAAGATAGAAGGTAAGAAAAATTAGAAAGAGAGGATTTTTATATGAATTGGACTAAAACCTTAAGGGTAGCCAGCGTCTTTGTTGTAATTTTTATTGCAATTATATTATCGTTTCCTCTAAACGAGAAGATAAATTTGGGATTAGATTTACAAGGAGGTTCTCACGTTATCTTAGAGTGCGTGGATACTCCTAATGCACCAGTGGACAATGATGCGGTAAATAGAGTATTGGAAATAATAAGAAACCGTATTGACCAATTAGGAGTTTCAGAACCGGTAATTCAGAGACAAGGTACAAATCGTATCTTAGTTCAGTTACCCGGCGTGGAAGATCCGGAAGCAGCGGTAGAATTAATTGGTAAAACTGCTCTCCTGGAATTTAAAAGCGAGGAAGGAGAAACTCAGTTAACCGGAGCCCATTTAATAGATGCTAAATCATCCTTTGACCAATTTAGTCGTGCTATTGTTTTAATTGAATTTGACAAAATTGGGGCTAAAGAATTTGGAGAGGCTACCAAAAAGAGCGTGGGAAAAGTTTTAGCTATTACTTTGGATGGGAAAGAAATATCTGCTCCTGTAGTCCAGGAACCAATTCTCGACGGAAAAGCTCAGATTACCGGAAAATTTACTGTAGAGAGTGCAAATCATTTAGCTTTACTTTTGCGATCTGGTGCTCTCCCGGTAAAAGTTGAAATTTTAGAAAATAGGTCAATTGGACCAACCTTAGGAAGAGACTCCATCTCCAAGGGGATAAAAGCCGGGATAGTAGGATTGATATTGATCTTACTCTTTATGTTAATTTACTATAAAGGGTTTGGATTAATAGCAGATTTTGCTTTGGTTGTATGTATGGTACTAATTGTGGGAGCCTTAGCTGGTTTAAAGGCGACTTTAACTTTACCCGGAATAGCTGGAATGATTCTTACTATTGGTATGGCAGTAGATGCTAATATTCTGATCTTTGAGAGAATAAAAGAAGAATTGAGATTAGAAAAAACTTTTCGGGCTTCTATCGATGCCGGCTTTAATAAAGCATTCCGTACCATATTTGACGCTAATGTTACTACTTTAATTGCAGCTCTTGCCTTATTTTATTTTGGCTCGGGACCAATTAAAGGATTTGCGGTAACTTTGAGTGTAGGTATTTTAGCCAGTATGTTTACCGCAATTGTGGTAACCAAGATTGTTTTAGAAGTAGTAGCTACTAAGTTTAGTTCCAAAGCTTTATTATAGACCTAATTAAGGAGGATATATTTAATGGATCTAATTGGAAAAAAGGAATTCAATTTTATTAAAAATAGAAGAATAGTATATATTATCTCTGCAGTTATTATCCTGGTTGGTTTAATTTCAATTATTTTTCAAGGATTTAATCTTGGAATCGATTTTGCCGGGGGGACTTTAATTCAAATAAGATTTGATAAATCAGTTTCCACTACCGAAGTCCGAAATGTTTTAAGTGAATTTAATTTAAGCCAAAGTACTATTCAAAATTTATCAGAGAATGAATTTGTGATAAGGACAGAAAAGATTGATTCAGAGCAAAGAAAGGGGATATTGTCAGCTTTTAGAGAGAATTTAACTGATTTAGAGATATTGCGTGTAGAGACAGTAGGACCGGTTGTTGGAGAAAATTTAAAAAAATTAGCTCTTTATGCCCTGCTTTTTGCTTTTATAGGAATTATTCTATATATTACTATGAGGTTTGAGTTTAAGTTTTCTATTGTTTCAATATTAGCGCTTTCCCATGATTGTTTAATTGTTTTGGGTATTTTTTCTTTATTGCAGAAGGAAATAACTATTTCGATAATAGCAGCAGTTCTTACTATTGTAGGGTATTCTCTAAATAATACAATCGTAATTTTAGACAGACTTAGAGAAAATATTAAGTTTAAAACCAGAGAACCCTTTGATAATTTAATAAATATGAGCATTAATCAATCTCTGTCCAGAACGATAAATACAGCTTTAACTACCATTATTCCCATTTTAACCTTATATTTTTTTGGGGGGAATATACTTTCTGATTTTGCTTTAGCCTTATTTATAGGAATGATTGCCGGCACTTATTCTTCAATTTTTATTGCCAGTCCATTATTATTAGAGTGGAATAAAATATTTAAGATACATCAAAAAGGTATTAGAATTACCGAGAAAAAGGGCAAAAAGTAAATTCAAAATATATTAGTATTTGAGTATCGCGTATCGTGCTATGGAAAGAGTTTTACTATATGCTACCCGCTACCCGCTATAATATAAACGATATACGATATACGATATACGGAATATGAGAAAGGAGCACAAATAAAATAGAGTGGTGTATATCAAAAGAAGATAAGAAATTACAATCAGAGTTGTCCAAAGAATTAAATATCTCTCCGATTTTAGCTCAATTACTAATAAATAGAGGGACAAAGGAAGTTTTAAGTGCTAGAAGATTC
>JAHIPN010000213.1 GCA_018894595.1 bacterium | reverse complement strand
CCCAGGCACAATTAACTGATGAGGAAATCAAAGTAGATAGATGTATTGCTGTATTGGCGGAAATGGCTTCCCGTAAAGATCAGGCTGGGGCATTTGGCCAGCTTTTAAGCAGGGCAAAAGGAATCGTCATCTACCCCAGATTAGTAAACGTAGGATTAGGTTGGGGTGCCATGTTTGGGGATGGTATAGTGCTTCGAAAGGATAGACTCACTGGGGAGTGGTATGGCCCGGCATTTATAGAGCTTAAAACAGCTTCGGTGGGTCTGCAGATTGGTATTCAGGAAGTGTCCTTGGTATTGTTACTTATGGATGATAAAGGTCTGGCGGTCTTTAAGAGTACTGATTTTGAAATCGGAGCAGATATCAGCATTACCCCGGGACCATTGGGTGATTCCTTGCAAGCTACAGTTGATTTTAACGATTCCATCTACGCTTACTCTTATAGCAAGGGTCTCTATGCCGGTTTTACCCTGACTGGTTCAATGATTCATGCCGATGTAAGAGCCAACAAGAGATTTTACGGAGAAAGCATTACCTGTGAGACCATTTTGAATAATAAAAAAGTGAACAACGAAGTTGCTTTTAAATTAGTGCAGTCGATCGAGCAGATTAGCCAGTAAGAGAAATCATCTATACTAATATACTAATGGATAAAAGAAAGGAGAAAATAAATGAAAACAAACACAGTGTTAGCCATTATCCTCATTATTGTGGGGATCGTGGCCTTTGCCTATCAAGGCATAACTTACACTTCCCGAGAGAAAGTCGTTGACCTTGGTCCAGTCCAGGTAACTACTGAGAAGACAAGCACTTTTCCGTTGCCACCGATCGTGGGAGGTATTGCGCTCGTAGGCGGTATAGTGCTGCTATTGGTGGGAAACAAAAAGACCTGATTACAAGTAAAGCACCGGTGTTCTCAATAAGTGCTTGATTTGAAAGAAGACATATAACTATTTCTAAAATAATCCATACTATTTTAAGGAGGAATTTATAAATGAAAATGAAATTGAATAAGACAATATATTATACAATGATGCTATTACTGCTCTTTACCGTTTCCCAAATTTTTATTCTCAGTGGTCTTGCCCAACAACTGCAGATTTCCAGTAATACACCACCCCAGGCAGTGGACTACCTGCAAAGGGCAGTGAATAAGATGCAAGAGGCCCTGGATACCTATCAGGGTGCCAATTATCCCGGCAGAAAACTGTGGTCTGAAGCCATCGATTATGCCCAACAAGCTCTTTACATTGATCCGAACTTTATTGAAGCCAATTATTACCTGGCACTGATGTATCAGCATACCAACTGGTATTACCGGGAAGCGGAACAATGGAAAAAATACCTGGATCTAATCAAGGGGACAGATTTGACCTCTACCTCTCTCCAAGCACAACAGAATTTAGCCCATGCCTATTATCGTTTGGGTTTTAATTCCTATCAGAAAGGTGATTATGAACAGTCTCTCACCTACTTCTTGAACTCGATTAAAGAGTATCCTGATTTAATTGATTCCAATTATTGGGCTGCCCGGGTCTTTTATGAAGCAGATGATTTAGAAAATTCCTTATTTTACTGGGAGAGGGTACTCAACCTTGATCCTAACTATCCCAGAGCACAGTATTTTTATGACAAAACACAGGCATCCATCAAGTATGGTAAGCAAGCATACAACCTGTATGAACAGGGGTATAATTATTATGAAAGCAGGAACTTCAACCAGGCAATCGATTCCTATCGTGAGGCAATTCGCTTAAATCCAAGGTTTGCCGAAGCCTATTACTGGCTGGCAAGGGTATATTTTGAAACCGGAGATTATCAGCAAGCAATCCAAAATTACCGAAAAGTCCTGGAGATAGAGCCCGATAATGCCAAAGCCGAGTACTGGCTAAAAGAATCACAGCGGCAGCTTGGGACGAAGCAATAAGAAAATAAGAATTAATTGGACTTTGGATTTTGGTCCTTATTTTTTAGGTTTTTCGGGAAACATAAAATATTAAAAATAGAAAGGAGGATTGAATTAATGAAAAGAATATTTTTCAATAAAGCTATTTTGATTATTCTTACTATTGCTGTTTTAGGGTTTGGTCTTGCAGGATGTACTATAACTTACCCACCAACTGGACCAACAACGGGCACTGTAAATTTAGTGATTTCCGGAACTTATTTTTACAATCTGACCATGGACGGGGTAACTCAATTTTACAATAAACAACCAGGTACTTACACCATAACCAATGTTCCCATTGGAAACCATTCCTTTGAAGCAATTGATGTGGATGGAGCCAGCTATGGATATGACAGTGTAACACAGTATATTTCTGCGGGTACAAATTATGTTTACCTGGAACCGCAATCTACTCCAACAACCGGCACAGCATATATTGTGCTTTCCGGGGATGAAAGATATGATTTGAAGATGGACGGCATGACATATTTTTTTAATAAACCAGCTGCTACTTACACTTTAACTAATGTTCCCATTGGAAACCATTACTTTGAAGCTGTTGACACCTGGGGGTCAATTTGGGGATATGACAGTAAAACAAAATATATCTCTGCAGGTTCAAACTATGTTTATCTATACCCGTGAGATACAATAAAGATAAACTGATCTATATACAAATAAACTAAAATAATAAGAGCAGATTTCTTAAGTCTGCTCTTATTATTTTGTATATCATAAGAATATTGCTGATAATGTTGTTAAGAGAACCTTCCCTGTACCATTTTGTGTTTTACAGTTTCTCGATTTACGCTTATCAATTGTAGGGTTATAAGGACTACACTCTTCCGGAGATAAATATAACGACCGCTAAGATGATGAAGATAAAGAACAAGATTTTAGCGATCTGCATGGCCGAACCCGCAATTTTTGTAAATCCTAACAACCCTGCAATAATTGCAACAACAAAAAAGATTACCGCCCAATTTAACATAACCTCCTCCTTTTTTTATACCATAAGCTTTAACAGACAACATCTATTATTATAAAATTGTAGCAAAACATTCTACAATTTTCAATATAAAGTTGCCTTTTCCTCTCTCTCCCGGTATTTTATTAAAATGATTCGTTAGCCTGTTTTTATTGACTTCCTGGCAAATAATTTCTGGTCAGCTCATCACCACGACCGCCCGCCAGGAGCTTTTTTTGCTACGGAGTATAATCGAAAGCCTGCACATACATAACAAGACTCTATCGGACATTCTACAAGAAACAACTTCTCGCTTATCTTATCCGATAAAGCTTTGTTATGTATAGCAAAAAAAGCATTATATTTTTAAGGTGGCACTCAGGTCTTAAGGCTAATAATGTTAAAGTGGCGTTAAATATATATTTGAGTGCCACCTTAAAAATATAAAGGCGGGCTAAATCAGATACTTTTTATCGTAAGGCTAAATCTCTATTCCCGGTAATCGCATGGCTCCCCTCCCTTCCCTCCCCTGTTCCTGATCATTGTTCTTCTACGTTTTAACATTTTTTAAGCAGTAGCAGGATAAAAAATACTAAAACTATTATAGGAGTTTACATACGCGACATCGATGGCGTTTATAGAAGACTCAGCACCGCAAAAAATGCAGGCAAGCAATTAAGCACGAGATTTTTTTGCGGCACT
>JAHIPN010000212.1 GCA_018894595.1 bacterium | reverse complement strand
ATATAATAAAGAAAGTTATTATTTATATAACGAGCAGGAGTTAAACGATAAGTTAAAAGAGATAGACGGTAATCCTCGAATTCAGAGGTATAAAGGTTTGGGAGAAATGAATCCTGAGCAGTTATGGGAGACCACCATGAACCCGGGAAACCGAGTTTTAAAGAGAATAGAGCTGGAAGATAATATAGATGCAGAAACTATGTTTACGGTTTTAATGGGAGACAAAGTTGAGCCCAGAAGAGAATTTATTTATAAACATAGCTTAGAAGTGAAGGATCTGGATATTTAAACAAATTGGAGAATTATGAAAGAAGAAGAAAAAGACAATTTAGATAATAATAAAAAAGAAGAAGAAAAAGAAGAGCGCGAAGAAGAATTTACAGACACAACCAGGTGTTTACCTACTGATGTCGCAGAGGAGATAAAAGAAGCCTATCTCAGTTACGCCATGAGCGTAATAGTAGGGCGAGCTTTGCCTGATGTCCGTGATGGATTAAAACCGGTTCATCGCCGGGTATTATATTCTATGGAAAAAATGGGCAACACACCCGATAAAGCTTATAAAAAATCCGCTCGAATAGTAGGAGACATAATAGGTAAATATCATCCTCATGGCGATATAGCAGTATATGATACACTTGTAAGAATGGCCCAGGATTTTTCCTTTCGTTATCCTCTGGTTGATGGTCAGGGAAATTTTGGTTCGATAGATGGCGACTCCGCAGCCGCCCAAAGATATACCGAAATTCGAATGTCAAAGATTGCCCAGGAATTATTAGCTGATATAGATAAGGAAACGGTTGACTTTGTTCCCAATTATGATAATTCCCTTAAAGAGCCGAGAGTTTTACCGGCCAAAATTCCCCAACTTTTGCTTAATGGTTCTTCGGGAATTGCCGTAGGAATGGCCACAAATATTCCTCCGCATAATTTAGGAGAAGTAGTTGATGGTGCAGTAATGGTAATCGAAGACCCGCAAGTTTCCATAAAAGAGTTAATGACC
This sequence comes from bacterium, assembly GCA_018894595.1. The sequence continues at coordinate 9,738 of JAHIPN010000212.1, read as the reverse complement.
GCAATTAAGGGCCCTGATTTTCCCACTGGCGGCATAATTTGCGGCAGAGCGGGAATAAAGAGTGCATATGAAACCGGGAAGGGAATCATAAAAATGCAGGCTGCAGTATTTACCGAAGGAGTAGATGGCGAAAAAAACGGAGGCAACAAAAATCCCCGCATAGTAATCAAAGAAATACCTTATCAAGTAAATAAAGCAAAGTTAATAGAGGATATTGCCCATCTGGTTCAGGATAAAAAGATTCTTGATATTACCACTCTAAGAGACGAGTCAGATAGAAAAGGGATGCGGGTAGTTATTGAATTAGGGAGAAGTGCTAATATTGATATAGTGCTGAACAATCTGTATAAGCATACCAAGATGAAAACCTCCTTCGGGGTTAATGCTTTAGCAATTTCCCAAGGCCGCCCCAAACTTTTTAATTTAAAAGAGCTGTTAGAATGCTTTTTGGCCCACCGCAAAGAGGTGGTGGAAAGAAGAACCAGATATGAATTAAGAAAAGCCAGAGAAAGAGCCCATATTTTAGAAGGGTTAAAAATTGCCCTGTCTAATATTGATGAAGTAGTGCAGATTATTAAAAAATCAAACAATGTAAAAACAGCGCACGCCAAGCTGAGAAGCCGGTTTGGATTGAGCGATATTCAGACACAAGCCATATTAGACATGAAGCTCCAGCGTCTTACATCTCTTGAGACCGAAAAGATTTTAGAAGAATATTTAGAATTGATAAAACGCATTGCCTATTTAGAAGATATATTGCAAAATGAAAAGAAGCTCATGTTGATAATTAGAGACGAACTGTTGGAAATGAAGGAGAAATACGGCGATGAAAGAAGGACTGAGATAGTAGAAGACGAAGGAGAGTACGAGATTGAAGATTTCATTAGTTTAGAGGACATTGTAATAACTTATACCCAGGATGGATATTTGAAGCGCCTTCCTTTAAGCACTTATAGAAAACAGAGGAGGGGAGGAAAAGGCAAAATTGGAATGACCACTAAATTAGAAGACCTTGTAGACCAGGTATTTGTTACCACCAACCTTCATGATATCTTATTTTTCACCAGCAAAGGAATAGTTTATAGAAGGAGAGCATATCAGATTCCCGAGGGAGGGAGAACTTCCCGGGGGGTTGCAGCAATTAATTTGTTAGGCATTGAAAAAGGCGAACACATCACCACTCTTATTCCTATAGAGAGTGATGAATTAGCAGAATCAAAAGAAGAAAATAACGAAGAGTGTCTGTTTATGGCCACCAAAAAAGGGAAGATAAAAAAAGTTTCCCTTTCTCTTTTTTCTAACTTAAGAAATATCGGGATTATTGCCCTACGTCTCTTACCTGATGATGAATTAATCGGGGTAAAGCTTGTTGAGGACAATGGACACGTTATTTTAACTACTAAGCGCGGAAAATCTATCCGTTTTTCGGGAGACCCGATAAGACCCATGGGGAGAGTCAGCTTTGGGGTGAAAGGTATAACTTTAAAGCCTGAAGATTCTCTTGTAAATATTAGTTTAGTCCCCCCGGATACGGATAAATACTTATTGTTAGTCACCGAGAAAGGATATGCCAAAAGAACAGCCTTACAGAAATTTAGGGAATTTAGCAACCGAGGCGGCCAGGGGTTAAAATCTATCGGGATTACTGAAGAAAAAGGCTTGGTGGTAGATGTTAAAGTGGTGAGTGAAGAAGATGAATTAGTATTAATCAGCCAACAGGGGATTGTTATCCGGGTCTCGGTTAAAGAGATTCGTCATACCGGGAGATACTCGCGCGGGGTTAGGGTAATGAACCTTGCACCGGAAGACAAGGTGGCCAGCGTTGCCCTGGTATCGAGTAAAGATGTTGACCTGGGCTAAAAAATGTTTAAAGTATGACAAGAACACACATACAAGACTAATCCAGTAGTAATTATTTATTATCTTTAGAATACTTCTTATAAATAAACAGTCATTATGTTTTGCTTTAATAATTTATGAACATTTTTCTGTTTAGAGCAAAAAACGATAGCGAAGAGGTGGTTTAATTGTCTTCTTCAGAATCTATTTTAGAAGAAATGAATAAAATTAAAAAGGCTCGGAAAAGATTTATTGAAACCGGGGAAATTGATTCCTCAGTTGTTCGTCCAATAATTGCTAATTCATGGGAAAGATGTAAGTTGGCAAAAGTGAGCCCATATTTAAAAAATTCTATTAATAAACTTAACGATAAAGAAATAAAAGTATTATTAGACAAAAATAGAGATTTAAATAAAACATCGAAACCTATAATGGAAATGGCAGAAAAAATGATAAGGGGTTCTGGGTTCAGAATAGATTTGAGTGATAAAGATGGTTATATTCTTAAGATTATTGGTGATAAAAAGATATTAAAAGAATCTGAGGAAGTTGGGGTGGTGATAGGTTCAAATAGATCTGAAACAATTGTAGGAACAAATAGCATAGGAATAACTCTCTTTACTGGGGAACCCGTTCAAATTATTGGCCCAGAACATTATAATGTTTATCCTCGTTATTGGACCTGTTCTTCAGCGCCCATTAGGAATCCCTCTGGTAATATAATTGGAGTTCTAAATATGTCAGGCAAATACCATTTGCTACATAAACATACTTTAGGCATGGTTGTCGGTATTGCTAATGCTATTGAAAGTGCACTTAAAACAGAGAAAAAAGTTTTTGAATTAAGCATAAACAACAAATTTTTAAATACCATAATTGAATCAATAAGCGATGGTTTAATTGTAATAGATAAGGAAGGAAAAATAACTCATTTAAATTCTATTGCCGGGGGAATTTTAGGCAAAGAACCACCTGATGCAATTGGGGAACCGATAAATAAATTAATTAAAACAAATTTTTCTTTATTTGATATTCTGAATAATAGGAAAGGATATTTAGAGAAAGAAATTACTATTACGCCTTTTGGCAGCAAAGAAAGCTTCCAATATCTTCTTACGGAAAAATTAGTTGAAGATTATGAGGGCAAATCTCAAGGGATAATGGCTTTATTTAAAGAAATGAAAAAAGTGCATAAATTAGTAGGCGGCATTATTGGATCTAAACCCCAACTTAATTTTTCAAACATCATTGGAAATAATGAGAAAATAAAAAGAGCAGTAAATTTAGCAAAAGTTGCTTCAATTAGTTCTTGTAAGATATTAATACAAGGCGAAAGCGGAACAGGAAAGGAAATTTTTGCCCAAGCTATCCATAATAATAGTAATAGACGGGAGAAACCTTTTATTGCTATTAATTGTGCGGCAATCCCTAGAGATTTAGTCGAAAGCGAGTTGTTCGGGTATGAAGAGGGAGCATTTACTGGTGCAAAGAGGGGTGGAAAGCCAGGCAAATTTGAATTAGCGGAGAGCGGAACTCTTTTTCTTGATGAAATAGAAAGCATGCCTCTGGAATCTCAACCAAAGTTATTGAGGGTGATAGAATCAAATCAATTAATGAGGATAGGGGGCAATAAAATTATTACTACTGACGTAAGGATTATTTCTTCAACTAACCAAGATTTGTTATTAGCTATAAAGAAAGGTAATTTTAGAGAAGATCTTCTTTATCGTATAAACACAGTTACCGTAGATATAGCTCCATTACGAGAACGAAAAGATGATATTCCAATTTTGGTAAAATATATTTGTGATAAAATTGGGAGAAGGGTAAACAAAAATAATATTGAAATTGATAAAAAAGTTTTAGAAGTTTTGTGTGAGTATAATTGGCCAGGCAATATAAGAGAATTGGAAAATGCGCTTGAAAGTGCAATAATTTTAAGTAAAAATAATAAAATCACCATGGATGCAATAAACGAAAATATTAAGTATTTTAAAGCGAATAACCCAAACCCCAGAGATAACAATAAAGCTGGTCCCTTAATAGATCTTGAAAAAGAAGCAATTCTTAAAACCCTTGAAGATGCCAAAGATAATATTTCCAAAGCATCTAAAACATTGGGAATTGACAGAAGCACTTTATATAGGAAAATTAAAAAATACAAAATTTCTAAATAAATTTTGAATAAATATTCACATCTTTAAACCTTTCTAAATAATCTTCTTGTATTTTAGTTGGTTTCTTTTAAGAAGTTAAACTTTCCCCTCAAAAATTTTTCTAAACCATTCCTTATAATCTTCGTGAAATAATTAAGCTAATCTTGTTTTTTATTTATTAGATTAAATTAAAAAAGAAAGTTCTTTCTTATTTTAATTTTTATAATAATATAAACAGCTGGCCAAAAATATAAAATGTTGCAAAGTGCTATGGCATAATGCAACAAATAATGATTATATTAATGGTTACAGTTATTGGTATATCCCAATTTAATTGTTGAAACATAAGAGTTTTACACAATTTATTTATATTACAATTTAATTGGCACGTAATTTGCTTATATTATATAAGTGAAAAGAGTTTTAAAAATTCCTATCATATATAAAAAAAGGGGGATTTTAGTGGTATTTCAAGAAAGACTAATTAAAAATTTAGAAAAAAAAGCAAATATTATTAGAAGATATATTATTGAGATGATATCTAATGCAGAGGGAGGGCATATAGGGGGAGCTTTATCAATAGCTGATATCATGTCTGTTTTATATTTTCATATTTTAAAAATTGACCCTGAAAATCCTGAATGGGAAGATAGAGATCGTGTTGTTCTTTCTAAAGGTCATGCATCGGCTGCCTGGTATGCTGCCTTGGCTGAGAGAGGATATTTCTCCAAAGAAGAATTATTAACTTTTGATCATATAAATAGCAGACTTCAAGGGCATCCTGATATGAACAAGACGCCTGGAGTGGATATGTCCTCAGGTTCTTTAGGACAGGGAATTTCTGTGGCATTAGGGATGGCTTTAGCGGCAAGATATTTAAAAAAAACCTACCGGGCTTTTGTTATTTTGGGGGATGGAGAAACACAAGAAGGGCAAGTATGGGAAGCAGCAATGGTAGCTGCACATTATAAGTTGGATAATCTTATTGCTATATTAGATTATAATAAATTACAACTTTATGGCGAGACGAATACAATTATGAATATTGAACCAGTAATCGAGAAATGGCAGGTGTTTGGTTGGAATACAATAGAGATAAATGGTCATAGAATAAATGAAATAATACAAGCATTGGAAAATGCAGTTAAATTTGAAGGGAAACCTACTATAATTGTTGCCCATACAATCAAGGGAAAGGGTGTGTCTTTTATGGAAAATAAAGTTGAATGGCACGCATTGCCTCCCACCAAAGAACAAGCAAAACAAGCATTAAAAGAATTGGGATACTCTAACGAAAAAGGATTTTAATTATGAAGAATAAATTAATAGCTACAAGAACTGCTTTTGGCGAAGCGTTAGTAGAAATAGCAAAAGAGAGAAATGATATAGTAGTATTAGATGCTGATGTGGCAACTTCGACAAAAACATCTATTTTTAAAGAAGCCTTCCCGGATAGGTTTTTTGAAATGGGAATTGCCGAACAAAATATGATGGGGGTAGCCGCGGGCATGGCTACTACTCAAAAGATTATACCTTTTGCAGTTACTTTTGCAGTTTTTGCCACTAAAAGAGCTTGTGATCAAGTTAGTATTTCTATAGCTTATCCTAAACTCAATGTTAAGGTAGTAGGCTCATATGGGGGAATTCCGACTGGAAAAGCCGGGGCTACCCATCAAGCCTTTGAAGATATTGCTATTATGAGAGCTATACCAAATATGACAGTTATTGTTCCTGCAGATGCTGTGGAAATGAAACAGGCAGTTAAAGCGTGTGTTAATTACAGTGGACCTGTATATCTGCGTTGTATCCGTTGTGAGACGCCCGTTATTTTTGATGAGAATTATAAATTTGAATGGAATAAAGGTGTTACTTTACGAGATGGGGAAGATGTAACCATTGTCTCAACTGGAATGATGACCCCAGAAGCTTTAATTGCAACAAATATTTTAGTAAACGAAGGAATAAGCATAAGATTAATTCATCTTCATACTATAAAACCAATAGATAAGGAAATTTTAATAAAAGCTGCTCAGGAAACGAATTGTATGATTACCGTAGAGAATCACAACATTATTGGAGGATTGGGAGGAGCAGTATCAGAAGTTTTAAGCGAGAATTACCCGACACTAATAAAAAGAATAGGTATAAACGATACATTTGGAGAATCAGGCTCTTTGAATGATTTGTTTTGTAAATACGGTTTGACTGCTGAAAATATTGTAAAAGAAGTTAAAGAAATAATTAAGAAAAAAGCTAATAAACTTTATAATTTTTAGTTTAAGTAAAAAATTGAGATAATTTATTTTTATACTTTACTCGTTCTAGGTAGAGAGTTTTTTGAATTAGAATGTTGCAATATACTGTAGCATAATACAGCATTAATAATTAATAAGCTATGTATTGCAAAATATAAGTGAGTGCTATTTGTTGGGAACTTATTGATATTCCTTAGGTTTTCAAAGAAAGTATATCTAGAAAATTTAATTGGCATGAAAATTGCTCGTTTAATAGTTATTAGGAAAAATAATCGGATAATTTGAGACTTATGATTTAAGTTTTTAGAATAAATAAATATAAAAATAATAAAATAAATTAAGGAGTTAAGATAAATAATGGCAATTTTAGAAGAACCAATAAAAGAAATAAAGGTAATAAAAAATTATATTGCTGGAAAATGGACAGAGCCAGAAAATAACGGGTATCTGGAGGTAGAAAATCCAGCTACCCGGGAAGTATTAGCCAAGGTTCCACTTAGCACCACTCAAGAAACAAACCGTGCTATTGACGCAGCAGCGGATGCATATCCCGGGTGGAGTGCTACCCCGGTAGCCAGGCGAATAAGACCTCTATTTAAATTAAACGAACTGCTTAGAGCCAACGAAGAAAAGCTTTCAAGGGTCCTGGTTTCCGAGATGGGGAAATCCATACCTGATGCAATAGCGGAGTTTAAACGTGTCTATGAAAGTATAGGAGTTGCAGCGGGTATGCCTATACTTCAGCAGGGAGATAAAATAATTGGAACTTCTTTTGATATAGACGGAGAAGTGTTAAGGCTGCCCATAGGGGTATTTGCGATGATCGCACCCTTTAATTTTCCAGCTATGGTTCCGTTTTGGTTTCTGCCTTATGCTCTGGCCACTGGAAACACTTTTGTAATTAAAGTATCGAAGCAGGTTCCTATGACCATGCAGATGATTACAGAATATATAGACCAGGTTGGCTTTCCTCCAGGTGTATTTAATCTTGTAAATGGAGATAAAACTGTAGCAGAAGCTTTTATGGATAGTCCCAAGGTAAAGGGTATATCCATGGTAGGTTCAACTAATACCTGTAAGATTATTGCGGAAAAGTGTGCTAAGACAAATAAAAGATTTCAAGCTATGGGAAGTGCTAAAAACCATCTAGTGGTTATGCCAGATGCCAAGTTAGACCAGGTGATAAGAAATGCAACTACTTCCTGTTATGGCTGTGCCGGACAGAGATGTATGGCTTCTTCTGTCATTATCGGAGTAGGAGATGTGTATGAGACCCTATGTGCTAGATTTATAGAAGATTCAAAAAATATAATAGTAGCAGATCCACTGGATCCAAAAGTAGCAGACCAGTCTTTAGTTATGGGACCGGTAATATCTAAAAAAGCCAAGGACTTTATTCTATCTATGATTGAAGAAGGTATAAAAGAAGGTGCAAATTTGGCACTGGATGGAAGGGATATAATAGTGCCTGGTTGTGAAGACGGATACTTTGTTGGCCCTACGGTATTTACCGATGTAAAACCTAAAATGAAGATACATGATACTGAAATATTTGGGCCGGTTGTATCGATAATTAAAGCAGATACTTTAGATGATGCAATTAAGATTATAAATGATCATAAATATGGCAATGGTGCTTCCATATATACCCAGAATGGCTACTATGCAAGAAAGTTTAAACTGGAAGTAGAAGCAGGTATGATTGGGATAAATATTGGTATTCCTGCTCCTGTTTCATATTTACCATTTGGTGGCATGAAGGAATCCCAGTATGCTGATATTAAGGCTCAAGGTAAGGCTATAGTAAACTTCTTTACTGAAGATAAAATAATTACAGAAAGATATTTTACGGAAGAAAAGACTATCGTAGTCAGTTTTTCCAAAAAATTATTAGAAAAAATTCTATAAAATATTATGAAAACTTAATCCAAAAATATGCTCAAGATGAGGAAACTTTTTTAACTTTCATTAAAGAAAGTAAAAAAATATAGTTTTAATCCAAAGGGTTTATCAGGAAGTGATCACCGATGCCACAGAGGGTTGTTTTTCTTTTGAAGGCTTATATACAGATAGTTATACGTTTGATACAGAATTACCCAAAGATATAAATTATCCGAATGTTTTAGAAAAGGCAATAAAAATAGAAGAGAAAATCCAGAAATATTATTTGGACTCGGCTGAAGTATCTAAATCCCTAATGGCTGATATTCCTTGGCCCTTTGAAGGGATAGCCAAAAAAAGAGATAAACGGAAGATAGAACCGGATTTACTATAATTAATTACAGTATAAGAATTTTGAAAATAAAATTAGAATATGATTGTTTGGTATATGAGTCTTGATTGATGAGCACTAAAAAAAATGTAATAATTATTAAAATATAATTAAACTTTTATATCATGAAGGAATAAGAGGAACATAAATATAATGAAATATAAAGAGATTGTTGGGAATATAATTTCCATTGAAAAGACAACTACTAAAAGGTCTCTTGATTACCAGCAGATTTTAACTAAGTATGAGAAAGATAAATTTATCAAAATTTTGGAAAATATGATAAAGAATAGATTTTTAGACGAAGAAATAAGTCAACTAATTAAAGAGGGTGTAGCTATAACTCAGCACTCCACCTTTGGTCAGGAAGGAAGCCAAACTGTAGCTTTTTCTCTTCTCAAAAAAGAGGACTATGGCGTACCTAACCACCGTGGCTGGGGTTGGGCCATAGGCAAAGGATTAGACCTAAAAAGGATAATGGCTGAACTGATGGGTAAAAAGACTGGATATTGCCAGGGCAAAGGAGGCCCCCACTTAGCCGATAGAGAAAATAACCTCTACTTAAGGGCAGGAATTCAAGGGACTTACATTAGTTTAGCTGCTGGAATAGCATTGGGACTGAAGATGCAGCAAAGCAATAGTGTTTGTTTATGTTTATTTGGGGATGGATCTTCTAATGCAGGTTATGTACATGAGGGAATGAATATTGCTGCTACAAATAAACTTCCAGTAATTTATTTTTGCGAAAACAACCTTTATGCTTTATTTACTCCTTATCAGGAGACCACCTCGGTAGCTGATATTGCTGATAGAGCTGTAGGTTATGGTATTCCCGGATATATTGTTGATGGTATGGATGCTTTTGCGGTGATCGAAGTGATGACTGAGGCCATAAAGAGAGCTCGCAATGGAGAAGGGCCTACCCTAATCGAGTCTAAGACCTATCGTTATGAAGGTCATACTTCCTTTGATAAATTCTCTTATGGTGGTTATAGGTCAAAAGAAGAAGTAGAGGAATGGAAAAAGAGAGACCCTATAACTCTTTTCACGCAAAGATTGTTAGAATCTAACTTACTTGCTTCCCAAGAACTTGAAAGTTTAAAAGAAAAAATAAGAGAAGAAATTAAAGAAGCAGTAGAATATGCCACTCAGAGCGCCTATCCTGAACCGGAGGAGTATTTTAAACAGGTATATGCAGAAAAGGAGGTATCTTACT
>JAHIPN010000211.1 GCA_018894595.1 bacterium | reverse complement strand
TCCACTTTTTTCTGAGTCTTTTCTGAATTTTATGAGGGCACTACCGTATTCCGAGAGGATTGGCAGAAAAATAGAAAAACAGTTGGCATCAATGTATTTGCCTGAATCGATCTTAGAAAGAGAAAGTATCGGATTTGACATCGCGCTGGAACCAGCCACAGCCGGAAATGCCTAGTAGTAAAGATAAACGAGCTGACAAAAAATATCATTGGCAGGACAAGTTGGGTCATAGCAGACCTATAATCCCAAGGGAATTAGCAGCAATAACCAATATTGCTTCATCGGTAAATCAAGTATAATCAAATCATAGATCGTGAATGATAAAAATCTGGGCGATATGTATGATACAGGGGAGGCAAGATGAGCAATAACCAAAATAACATAAATAATTTGATAGAAAAAGCAAATAGTGCCAGTTTACAATTTGAAACTATAATGGATAGCATCGATTTTAACTCCTACTTGCTTGAAGACCAGAAAAATGGCGAAGTAAAGGATAACCCGCTATATAAGAATTACATAGGGATGGTCGAAAAAGCATCAAACATTTGTAAAGATATTATCCAGGATATCCCCTCAAATATAACGAAAATTAATGTACCAAACCCAGAGAAACAGAAAGAGATGGAATACTATCTTATCTATCACCTTTTTAAAGCTAAAAGGATACGTATTATAGTTAAGCAGCAGATCGAACGTGAAAAGGAAAAAAAGTACTATATTATCAGTACCCATAATTTACATAAAGCCTTTAATCATATACCAAAAAAATATTTTTATTGTTCCCAGAAAGGCAAAAATCTCTTAAAGAGTTATAACTGGGCAAAAGTGCTTTTCTATAACGAACTAGCTATTTGCTATTCTGGTCTTGCTAAATCATCAATGTCGCTCGGATATGCCGAGGAATCAATCTCTTTATTGGAAGAATTGTATTCTAAATTAAAAAATTTGGAGAATCCGGCTGCGGAAGATAAGAAAAAGATTCTTCTTCCATCAGACATAATAAAACTATACACATTCGCTCTTTTAAATAAAGGTGAAGCAGAGAAACTACTCAACGAGGTGGATTCGGCGCTCAGGACATTTCGAAGAATTGTTGAGATTTATAAAAAAAGCAAGAAAAAAAGATTTAATGCAAGTCTTTCCGACTGTAATTTTGCTTTACTCAGAGAGGCATCGATATTAATAGACCAAGGCAGAGGTCAGGAAGCGATTATTTGTCTTGAAAGTGACGAGCTTAAAAAGCTTGATCCTCTTAAAGATTATCGTGCCCAGTATCGTGATTTGGAAAAAGCCTCCGCTTTAATTGACCAGAAGAAATATAAGGATGCATGGAATCTACTCGTTATTTATACAGTAGCAAGTTGGGATTATACTTTTACCCAACGCCAGGCGAAAATCCATCAGCTCCGCCTTATGAATGAATTTCGAGAAAACAGGCCAGAAGATTTCCAAGCTACCCATAAACTTATGAAATTTTCTGATTGGCAAAAATTAGATGATTTTGCAGGGATCAACTACGATGAAAAAGCAAAAAATATTACTTTAACACTTATGTTGAAACTAAAAGATAATATCGTTGATATTGTGAACGTTGAAGAAGACAAAAAAGTTATAGAAGCATTGTGGCAAAAACTCCATTTAGACAATAATACTTCCAAAGAAATAAAAGCCATTAAAGAAAAATATCCGGAATTTGAATCTATGGCAAAAGATCTAATAAAGAAGGCTAGTGAAAGAAAAGATGGTGATAGTTTTAAAGGAGCATGCACTAAGTTAGCTGAGTTTTACCAACTTAAAAATGCAGAAAAACAAAAAAAAGATTTCGAAAAAGCACTTATATACTTCCATCTTTACTTGTTTGAAAGTAAAATTTTTTCCGATAAACAAGATGAAATTAATAATATTATTAAGAACTGGTTGGAAAATAATGTTTTAGATTTTTTACTTCAAGATTATAAAGATGCGAAAAATACCTTTCCCCAAAACCTAAAAAATAATGACGATGAGAATTATCTTAGAAATTTTTTTGATGTCTATATTGATCATTTTATCGAAAACAAAAATACCCCAACACCATCGAAAGATCAAATGAAAACAATAAAAAAGTTAAAAGAAAGATTAGATTACATTTATCAGCAAAAAGATAAAGACAGTGATTTAGAACAAATAAGGGTAGATTTTGACCGTTTCACGGAAAAACTTAAGGAAGATTCAGATGTAAAGAAAGAACCTAAAATAAAAAAATTTATTGAGAATTATTTCTTCAAGAAAACAAAAGTTGGGATGCGCGGCGAAAGTATTGCCAGTCAAATGGAACGAAACACAGAAGAATTTATAAAGAATATAGTTGGCAGATCAAAAATTCCTGTTGAAAGTAACGGTGAGATGCAAGGAACCTTGAGTGTGTTAAGGCGATGGAATTCCTTCACGCCAACCCTGAGCTCTTCAATAAACCAAAGTAAAGGGGGGGGTTATTTTCTTCGCTTCGCCTACAATAATGAATCTTTCGGAATTGTTATTGATCCAGGCTATAACTATCTGGAGAATTTTTTCTCGCAAGGCTTCAAAATAGGGGACATCGATTTGGTGCTGGTTTCTCATGCCCACCCCGACCATACCGATAATCTCGCTGCGATACTTTCGCTCTTTCATGAAATGAATGGCAAACTGGGAAAATATCATTATCAAAAGGAAGTAAATAAAAAAAATCTTACCTTGGTATTATCTCATGGCGTTTTTAAGCACTACAATAGTATTATAAACTCTAGTGAGGATGTAGCAAAGATATTAAAAGATATAATTGTGATTAATGGAAAAGATGATAAACTAGAGAAAGTATTTGAAGATAGCCATATAACGATTGAAGCATTCGGAACCGCTCACCAAGATCTAAGTCAATTTCAAAGCTTGGGATTTATAATAACTGTAAAGAAAAACGATAAACACAAAGCAGTAATCGGTTACACCGGAGATATAAAATGGAGTCCCAACAAAACCAACCCGCCCAAATACCTCAAACACTTCGAGAAATGCGATATTATCTGCGCCCATCTGGGGTCGATAATCAACATCCTGAATGAAAAGAATTTTTGCAACACATTCTGTAGGAAATCTCCTGACGATGACAGTAGATGCCCAAAATATAACGAATGTAAGAAAAATAAATTTAAAAGTGTTGACGTTACTGAGAAAAAGTTAATCGAACAGACCCGGGAGGAAAAACATTTATATTTGGCAGGACTTACATTATTTTTTAATACTTTGTTGAAAGAAAAAGATAATAAACTAAAATTGGCCATCATTTCGGAATTCGGTGAAGAACTCAAGAATGGAATTCGTAAGGACTTATATATGAAGTTTGATAGTTGGTTTAAAAAAGCTAAAAAAAAGCTAAGGTGCCTGCCAGGAGATATCGGACTGGAAGTTGACGTATTCACCGGAAACGTTTACTGCCATTGCTGTAAGAGGTTTGTAGATCGAGCCGGTATTAAACCTGTTGCTTATGGAAAAGAAGAAGCGCTATGTTTCGTTTGTAACGAATGTGAAGCAGTATTATCTTCGTATCAAATTGGCCATGTTTTGAAAGATTACTGCGAGAACGGCCGTAATTTGGAATCGGCGGAGCCGACCACCGGCAGAGGGTCACGTTGAGAATATGCATGATCGGAAAATATCCTCCTATCGAAGGAGGTGTTTCTGCAAAGGTATATTGGCTCGCAAAAGCACTCGGTGAGCGGGGGTATGAGGTCTATATTTTCACCAATGCCCAGGAAATTTTTCTGTCCTAGATAGGAATCTCTAGTAATTGTGATATGAGTAAGGTGGTTATAATATGAGTAAGGTAGAATGTATAAGAAATAATTCTTTCTTTATTGGTCGAGAGAAAGAGATTGCTCGTTTTAGAACATGCTTAAACCAGTTAAATGACCGTAAAATTTTGTATATACATGGAGAAGGTGGTATTGGTAAATCTACCCTATTGGAAAAGTTTGAACAGATATGTAAAGATGAAGAAACCCCAGTTGCAATAATTAATATACATGTTGAAAAAGGAATCTCTCCCATCCTTCAATCAATTTCAAAACAGTTTAACAATTTGGGGGTTAAAACAAAAGAGTATACTAAATGTTGCGATAAAGGTATTAAACTAGTTAATAAATTACGGAGTGATAAAAATGTTCCAAGGAGTGTTATAAAGTTTCTTGCAAGTAAATTTATGTCTATTGGAATGATTGTGTTGCCGGAAATATTTGTCCCTGGGAGTAGTAGTTTAATTTTGTCAACTGTTGGTAAAGGGATTGCAAATAGTCTTAAAGATGAAGATATATTTGGTAAAAGTATAGATTTTATTACGGATAAAATCTCCAATCTTTTTCCTGTTCATGAAGTAATGTTCTTATTAAACTCAAGTGAAGAATTAACTGAAAGTATAGTCAAAGATGTAAATAATTATACTAAACGTAAGTCTATTGTAATAATGTTTGATACCTTTGAAATGATTGGTTCTCTTGAAGCTTGGGTATATGACTTTGTGAAAAAACTTGAAGATTACGCTATTGTTATAATCGATGGCCGAAAAGATGAACTTGATGACATTGGGTTTGATAGATGGAAAAAATTGGGGTATTACTCATTGGAACTTGATATATTCAATGAGGCTGATGCAAGAGAATATCTTATTGAGAAAAGAGGTATAAATGATAATAAAATAGTAGATGAAATCCTTGAGTTTGCAGATAGGTTACCATTAGCACTAGCCGCCGCTGCAGATGCTTTTAAAAGATTTGGTGTCAAAAGCTTCTCCAGTATAACAACAAAAGGTGAAGCTACTGAAATAATAATATCTCAAATAATAAAGGAAGCTGATTCAAATATCAAGAAAATTCTTAGGGCCTGTTCAGTTGTCAGGTGGTTCAATGAAGATATATTATCAGAGGTAATTGGTATTGATAATACTTCGGAAATATATGACGAACTTAAATCATTAACATTTATAAAGAGGCATATTAACGGCTTGTCACTACATGAGAAAATAAGAAACTATCTAATTGAGGATTTAAAATATTGATCTCCGTCAAAATATAGAGAAATAAATATAAAGGCAGCAAATTTTTACAAAGAAGAGTCGAAAAAAGCACAAAGTTACGAAGATCGACAAAAACTAACTATTGAATGGTTATATCATCTTATGCAATTTGACAAGACAGAAGGAGTGAAGTTGTACCTGAATATATTTGCAGAGGCAGATATACTTCATCAAAGAATGTTCGTTTGGCAATTAGTAGATGAAATGAAAAAGTTTTTGCTTGATGACGTTGATAATAATCTTCAAATAAAGGTTTTAGATCGACTTGGAGTAGTAGCCAGACATCAAGGTAAAATCAATGAAGCTATCAACTATTTAGAAAAATGTTGGGATATATATCAAAACATAAACGACAAAAATGAGTTCACGGAGGCTGGAATCTTACATAGTCTAGGTGAGGCTTATCGAACGAATGGGAAGTATGATAAAGCTATAGAATTCTTTTCAAAATCTCTAATGATTAGACAAGATTTAACCCTGCAGGATGAAGATAATATTGAGAAGGCGAAGGATGCATATTGGCCATGGGCGAATACTGAAGAAAAGCTAAAGGCCCGTCTACTTGATGGCAAATCAAAAGTACTTCTTGCAATGGCAAAAGCCTATTTATGGCAATATAGATATGACGAAGGTCTTAAATGCGCCAAAGAAGCCTTAGAAATAGCAAAGTTATTGGGAGATGATTTTAGAATTGGGCAGAGTTATCGTATGATATCTGATGTTTACTTTAAGAAGGGGCAACCAGAGGAAGCGTTAAATTATTGTAAAAAAGCTGAAAAGCTATTACTGAATACTGTGGGTAAAGATGACATAGCGATTGGCTGGCTATTTCGAAAAATTGGAGAGATTTACCAACAAATGGGCGAACTGGATAAAGGAGAAGAGAATTTTAGACATGCTCTAGATATTTTTAAAAATTCGAAGACCACCACAAATCTTGGTATATCAGCAACATTAGTAAGTTTGTGTAGCCTATATTATAGTAAAGGAATAGACATTGACGAACTTGCCAAAGAAGCGGAACAGTATAATTACTACGAACAGATGTCTTTACTTAAAAGCATACAAGGGGATGTCCAATTTGATAAGTCTAAATATTCGGAAACATATAAATTATATGCTCAATCGTGCCTTAATGCTCTTCATCATAGTCGTTACTTACTTGATGAGATTATTGATCACATTATAATCCAAATAAATAAACTGATAAAATCAAATAAGAAAAAAGAAGCATTAGGACTATGTGAATATCTTATTAATTTTTGGAGAGATTATAAGGTTGAAGAGAATAAAGCTCGTCAAAGTGATATTGGGGATGGTGAGCCACAACAACAATTGATTAATAGGATACAATCAGAAATAGCTAAAATAAATCAATAATCCTTTGGTAAAGTTAGGTTTATAATATGAGAATATGTATAGTTAGCAAATATCCCCCTATCGAGGGAGGAGTCTCCGCAAGAGTATACTGGCTTGCAAAAGCACTTGGAGAACGCGGGCACGAAGTCCATATCGTTACCAATGCTCAAGAAGTCGAGAGTGATTATAGAGAAAAACTTGATTTAAACGATCCTGAGTTTATTCCCAGTAATGTCTATTTACACAGTACTAATGCAGATACCAACCCTTGGCACATACCTTTCTCCAAAGCCTACACTGAAAGAATTGCGAATCTTGCAATTGAAGTTATTGAAAAACATAATCTTCAAATCATA
>JAHIPN010000210.1 GCA_018894595.1 bacterium | reverse complement strand
TTTGAAATGCTTTCAAATTTAGGCTTAGACATGGAAATATTTCCTCCTCTTTGATAAACTTAGATTTATCTTATGCAATGTAAAAAGTGTATATAATATATGAAAGCATAATAAGATGAAATGCTTAAAAATTATTTTGCATTAATATATTTACTATACAAATATTTAGGATACGAAATATTATAATAGATAATTTTATTTTTGTCAAGCCTGAAAATATAAAGTTTACACTAACGACCTCGGAGAAATATTTTCATGAAAGAAAATTCCTCTCTGAGGAGGTTACCGGTTTTAAGGTACCCGAAGATAAATCAGTTTTAGTAAGAGATTTTGTAATTGATAAAGGAATAGAATTCAGAGAAGTAAAAGATAAGTTTGCGGAATAGCAAAAAATGGGATAAAATATGGTTAAATGATTAAAAAATATTTTCCAAAGAGGGTGTTTGTTATGAAAAAATTACTATTTTTATTTTTGCCATTAATTTTTCTGGGAATAGTGGCAAGCAGTTTTATTTATACGAGTGTGCTGGTTCAGGCTCAGGAAACCAAACCCATAGATCAGGAAATAACTATTACTGATCTGACAATAAAAGAAAACCATGAAATTCTTAAGGTAGATATAACATTTCCCCTGGTTCAGGGTGTGAAAGATAAGCAGGTAGAAAAGAAGATAAATCAAATCATTCGAGAAGACATCCTTAATTTTAAAAATCAATTACAAACGGAATCAGAAGAGTATTTACAATCAGCCAAAAATGAAGAATGGGAGATAAGAAAATACGAAGCTTTTACCACTTATACAGTACATTATCAAAAGGATGATTTATTAAGTCTTTCGATCACCTATTATTCCTTTACCGCGGGGGCACACGGATTTACCTTACAGCGTGCCTACAATTATAATCTGGTGAATGGAGAGGAGATTCTCCTTAGCGATATTTTAAAAGAGAAGAAAGATTCTGTAGAAATTATCAATCAGGAAATAAAAAGGCAGATAGAGTTAAACCCGCAGGAATATTTTAGTGAGCAATCAGTATTCCAGTCGATAAGTGAAGAACAACCCTTTTATTTAATTGAAGATGGGATTGTAGTTTATTTCGGATTATATGAAATAGCCCCCTACTCTTCAGGGATAAGATATTTCGAGATTCCCTATTCCCTATTCGAGAATTCTTAAGGCTAACTACCAGAGATAGTGGTTTACCTAAAGAAAACAAAGTAATCGATTAAATTAAAGGAAAAGCTACGATGAGTATAATGATAAAAACTAAAATAGTATGCACTATTGGTCCAGCCAGCAATTCTTATGAAAAAATAGAGAAGCTGATTCAAGCGGGCATGGATGTTGCCCGTTTGAATTTTTCTCATGGAAACCATAAAAAACACCGTCAAGTTATTGAAAATATTCGCCAGGCCTCTTTGAAGACAAATGAATCTGTGGCTATCCTTCAAGATTTGGGAGGGCCAAAGATAAGAATTGGAAAGATTGAAAAAGAACCTATTCTTCTAAAAGAAGGTTCTTTTTTTATTCTTACTAACCGCGAGGTTCCCGGGGATGAACAGGGAGTATCTGTTAGCTTTACTTCTTTACCCCAGAAGGTGAAGAAAGGTGACCGTATCTTCTTGGCAGATGGAACTTTAGAGCTTAAAGTTAAAGAGCTTACCCCTAATGATATTATCTGCCAGGTAGTGAGGGGTGGAAAACTCACCTCTCACAAAGGGATAAATATCCCCAATATATCTATGGATATTGCATCCTTAACTGAAAAAGATTATCAGGATATTCTCTTTGGAATAAAAAATAGAGTTGATTTTATCGGTCTTTCTTTTACCAGAAACGCTGAGGATGTCTTAAGGGCAAGAAAAATTTTAAAAGAAAACGGGGCAGAAGATATTTCCTTAATCGCCAAGATTGAAAAGAAAGAAGCGATAGATAATTTAAAAGAAATAATCGAAGTTTCTGATGGGATAATGATAGCTCGGGGTGATCTGGGAGTAGAAATACCCCTGGAAAATGTTCCCCTGGTTCAGAAGGATATTATTAAAAGATGTAATTTTGCTGGGAAGCCGGTAATTACCGCCACCCAGATGTTAATGTCGATGGTGAGCAGTCCTCGTCCTACCCGGGCAGAAGTAACCGATGTGGCCAATGCAATCCTGGATGGAACTGATGCAGTTATGCTATCCGAGGAGACTGCAATAGGCAATTATCCCATAGAGGCAGTGGAAACAATGAATAGGATAGCCCTAAGAGTAGAAAAGGCCATAGATTATAAAAAAATATTGAGCGAGAGATCGCTTTCGGTTAAACCTACCAATTCAGATGCTATAAGTCACG
>JAHIPN010000209.1 GCA_018894595.1 bacterium | reverse complement strand
TCCACTTTTTTCTGAGTCTTTTCTGAATTTTATGAGGGCACTACCGTATTCCGAGAGGATTGGCAGAAAAATAGAAAAACAGTTGGCATCAATGTATTTGCCTGAATCGATCTTAGAAAGAGAAAGTATCGGATTTGACATGGCTCTGGAGTTAGCCGCAAACGGAAAGTGATTAAAAACTATGAAAATTTTAATTAATGGTATTGGATGTATCGGGAAAAGTACGCTTCGGGAAAAACTGGATTCAGAGTTCCCGGATAAGGTAATCTCGGTAGATATGGACTACGATAAGCAGATCCCTTCTGATGAAGGCAAAGTTGTTATTGTAGAATCTGTTCATGGCCTTGAAGATAATCCCCAAATGTTTGACAAAATCCTGTATTTGTTACCGCCCCGGGGGCATCCTATTTTATGGTTTAAAAGAGCGTGGACTTGGTTTTCAACGGGAATCGTTGATTTATCCGCCACTAAAGGAAAAAGAAAAAAATTCTCTATATACAATATTTCAATAATATTTAAAATATTAATGAGAAACATTTTTATGAGTAGAAAATGGGTCAGGGCAGACCTAAATCAAATCTAAGAAGAGCTAAAGGGCAAAATTCATATAACTTCCTCGAATAAAGAAGGATACCGAATTATAAAGTCTTGGATTGTCGATCAAATAAATTTAAGTGATTCGTATAAGAAGACAATGGAGGTAACATGAATAAAAATAAAGAATATTCTCCAAGCGAGATGGTCTGTAAATTAAAGAAATATTTTGAAGCTCAAGGGTATGAAGTAGATGAGAATTCTGAAAAATTTCAACCAGCCAGAGTCCCTCTTTATTGTAAAAAACAGGATGAAGAAATAGTGATTGATTTTGCAATCGATAGGTTAATATCTAAAAAAATATTTTTCCCTTCCGAAACTATTGAAGGTGTTGAAATTCAGGATGCTTCTCCTGTGAGATTTTACCAATACTATTTTATTAATGCAAAAATATTCTTTGCTTATCCGTATTATGTCAAGGAAGATGATGGATTTAACGAGTTTAAAAAGGTCTGTGAGAATAGAGGCATAGGATTACTTAAAATCTTTGAAACAAAGATTGAAGAAGTTGCCAAATTCCGGCCACTGTTTGATGACATTTGTGCTGAACTTGAAATCAAAGAAAATAAAATTAAAAATAAGTTGGAATATCATTTAAGGAATTGTTTACACTATTTCGTATATTATCCTAAACCAGTTTTTAAAAGAAGAGCGATAACAGGAAAGGCAAAAGACAGGATGAGTTTAGTCTTAATCGGCAAACTGAGTAACCTTAATAATATCATTTATAAAAAAACACTAATTGAGTTGTCTTTTGACTACCGCAAAGAAGCACGAGATGATTATGAAATAGCAGAAAAGTGTATTACTGACCTATGGCACGAATATCTAGGCTTAAAATATCCCAGCATACATAAAAGAGTAGAGAATATCCTGCAAAGAGATGAGATATATAGAGAACATTTTGTTCACCAGTTTCAGGTATTTTTAATTGGTGCGTATATTTTGGATTATATATATCCCGAAGTTGCGGAGAAATTTGAAAAAAAACATGAATGCAAAATAGAAAACGTTTGGTTAGCTGCTTCCACATTTCATGACTTTAGTTATGGTCTTCAAAATTTTGATACGTGGCTAATGCAATTTTTTGAGGATATTTTAAGAGTAAAAAATAAGCAGACAAAGGAAAATTTAAACTTGTTGAATTTAGACGCTGCAATGATTCGGGAAGCATTGTTTGATCAGATAACAAAAATAATTGATCATTTATGTAATAATTTAAAGAAAAATGGTAAAAAAAATATAACCAGATTTTTTTATGAAAAGGCTGTGAGAGACAGAAATCATGGTGTTTTGAGCGCAATATCTTTATTAAAATTACATGAGGAAAGTGATGAAAAAGAACCAGAAATAAAAGAGAAAGGCATATTAGAGGCCGCCGTAGCTATAGCATGTCATGACGAAGATATCTGGGAAGCACTATGCGGGTGTCAGGGATATCTTAGAAGCTCTGGGAAGATGCCATTTAAGGAAAATGACTGTGTCGAAAAGTGCGGAAGAAGAACATTATTATGTCTATCTAAAAAAATTAAGATATTTGAAGACAAAATATCTGAGAAAACTACTAAAGAGGTTATAGATAATGCAAGATGTGAAAGTTGGGAAAGAGAAATTATGAAAGAAAGAATAATACCCAAAATTAGGATCAAAGATAACCCTATCCTTTTTCTATTAACATTTTGTGACAATATTCAAGATGAGGGGCGAGTTACAAGTTCAGATGCAGAAGTGAAAGTTATAAGTTCAGATAAACAGGTTTCAAGTGATCGCTCAACATTGGAAAATATTGATATTGAGAATAAAGATAATACAACTAAAATTATGATAAGTCTTAAAAGTGTTGACCAAGAAAAAAAAGAAAAAGAAATTGAACGATTAGCTTGGTGTCTTGAAGACGATAGGTTTAGAATATCTATAAATAATGATACATTAAAAATAATGAACGGAAAAGGAGGATGAAAATTTGTATTATAAAATATTCCCCCATTCCATAATTTCTGTCTTGGAAATCTATAGGTAATTATAATATGAGTGAGGTAGAATATATAAGAAATAACTTTACTGGTCGAAAGAAAGAGATTGCCAATTTTAGAAAACTCTTTAAACAGTTAAATGACCGTAAAATTTTGTATATACATGGAGAAAGTGGAATTGGGAAATCTACTTTATTGGAAAAGTTTGAACAAATATGTAAAAATAAAGAAATCCCAATTGCAATAATTAATATACATGTTGAAAAAGGAATATCTCCGATTCTTCAATCAATTTCAAAACAGTTTAACAATTCTTGGTATATCAGCAACATTAGTAAGTTTGTGTAGCCTATATTATAGTAAAGGAATAGACATTGACGAACTTGCCAAATAAGCGGAACAGTATAATTATTGCGAACAGATGTCTTTACTTAAAAGCATACAAGGGGATGTCCAATTTGATGAGTCTAAATATTCGGAAACATATAAACTATGTGCTCAATCGTGCCTTAATGCTCTTCATTATAGTCGTTACTTACTTGATGAGATTATTGATCATATTATAATCCAAATAAATAAACTGATAAAATCAAATAAGAAAAAAGAAGCATTAGGACTATGCAAATATCTTATTAATTTTTGGAGAGATTATAAGGTTGAAGAGAATAAAGCTCGTCAAAGTGATATTGGGGATGGTGAGCCACAACAACAATTGATTAATAGGATACAATCAGAAATAGCTAAAATAAATCAATAATCTTTTGGTAAAGTTAGGTTTATAATATGAGAATATGTATAGTTAGCAAATATCCCCCTATCGAAGGAGGTGTTTCCGCGAGGGTATACTGGCTTGCAAAAGCACTTGGAGAACGTGGGCACGAAGTCCATATCGTTACCAATGCACTGGAAGTCGAGAGTGATTATAGAGAAAAATTTGATGTAAATGATCCCGAGTTTATTCCCAGTAATGTCTATTTACACAGTACTAATGCAGATACCAACCCTTGGCACATACCTTTCTCCAAAGCCTACACTGAAAGAATTGCGAATCTTGCAATTGAAGTTATTGAAAAACATAATCTTCAAATCATA
>JAHIPN010000208.1 GCA_018894595.1 bacterium | reverse complement strand
TAAATAGAGTAAGTAAAGTTGTAAAAGGTGGAAGGAGATTTGGCTTTTCTGCTATGGTAGTAGTGGGGAATGGTGAAGGGATAGTAGGTATAGGCTATGGAAAAGCCAAAGACGTTTCTGAGGCAATTAAAAAAGGGGTGGCAAAGGCAAAAAAGAGTTTAATAAAAGTAAGAATAAAAAAAGGAACTATCCCTTATACAATTATAGGAAATTATGGAGCTGCTAAGGTTTTTATGAAACCAGCCTCTCCTGGAACCGGAGTTATTGCTGGTGGTTCTGTTCGAACGATATTAGAAGCAGCGGGATATCAAAATATTTTAACGAAGTCCTTAGGAAGTGATAATAATTTGAATATTGCCAAAGCTACTATGAATGCTCTTGTAAATTTAAAGGATGCAAAAAACGTAGCAAAATTAAGAGGAAAAAGTGTGTTGGAAATGTATAGCCAACGATTACAACCAAGGGAGGTAACAAGTAATGAAATTAAATAATTTATGCCCGGCTCCTAAATCAGTTAAAAAGCGCAAAAGAGTAGGTAGAGGTTGTGGTTCGGGACATGGTTTTACTTCCGGCCGAGGGTCAAACGGGCAAAATTCTCGCTCGGGTGGTGGAGTCAGACCGGGTTTCGAAGGCGGTCAGATGCCTCTCTACAGAAGAGTTCCCAAAAGGGGCTTTACCAGCATATTTAAAAAAAATTATAGTATTGTAAATATTGATAGATTAAATATATTTAAAGATGGCGATATAGTTACCCAGAAAGAATTAATTGATAAAGGAATTATAAAAAAATTAGGGTATGGAGTAAAAATATTAGCTAAAGGTGGCTTAAATAAGAAATTAACTATCAAAGCAAATAAATTTAGCCAAAAAGCGATCAGTGAGATTGAATCAGTTGGTGGGAAGATAGAGGTGGTATAATTGTTAGAAACATTTCGTAATTTATTTAAAATTCCAGATTTAAAAAGAAGATTACTTTTTACCTTGGGAATGTTAGTTGTGGTTAGGCTGGGGAGTCACCTACCTTTACCAGGTGTAGATAAAGAAGCAATGGCTAATCTATTTGCTCAGGGAGGAATATTAGGCTTTTTTGACCTTTTCGCCGGAGGGGCATTAAGTCGTTTTTCTATTTTTGCTTTAGGGATTATGCCCTATATTAATGCTTCTATTATTATGAGTCTTTTGCAAGCTGTAGTTCCCATTTTGGAACAATGGGCTAAAGAAGGAGAAGAAGGCAGGACCAAAATTACCAGAATAACTCGTTATTCAACAGTATTTTTAGCTATTATACAGGCGTTTGGAATAAGTGTTTGGCTGCAAAATATGGGCGTATTAATGATTTCGGGGTTTGGTTTCAGATTTTTATTGTTAATTACACTTACTGCAGGCACTTGCTTTTTAATGTGGCTGGGTGAAGAAATTACTGATTTTGGTATTGGTAATGGAATTTCTATAATTATTTTTGCTGGAATTATTGCCAGAATTCCTACTCAGCTCGTGCAAACTGCTAAACTTTTTCAAGTTGGAGAAATTGGTATTTTACCAATGGTAAGTTTACTCATAGTCTCTATACTTGTTGTTGGAGGAGTTATTGCCATTCAAAAAGGACAGAGAAGGATACCGGTTCAGTATGCAAAAAGAGTTATAGGCCGTAGAATGTATGGTGGCCAAGGGACCCATATTCCCTTACGGGTAAATCAAGCTGGAGTTATTCCGATAATATTTGCCTCAGCAATATTACTTTTCCCAGCTACTATTGCACAATTTTTTCAAAATTTGCCTTTTATGAAAAGTATGTCTGATGCTCTTTCACCGGGACAGCCATTATATCTAATTTCGTATATTATATTAATTATACTGTTTACTTTCTTTTATACAGCAATTACCTTTAATCCTGCCAATATGGCGGACAATATGAAAAAATATGGAGGTTTTATCCCCGGAATAAGACCAGGGAAAAATACTACTGTATACATTGATCATATAATGACTCGTATTACATTAAGCGGTGCACTATTTTTGGCCGTAATTGCTATTTTGCCTGATATTTTAATAAAAATTACAGGAATCACTACTTTCTATTTCGGAGGAACATCTTTGTTAATTATGGTAGGAGTAGCTTTAGAAACTGTTCAACAAATAGAATCACACATGTTAATGAGGCATTATGAAGGATTTATTAAAAAATAGTTTTTTATAAACTAATAAGGTTCGTTAATTAGTTACTTGGTTAGCTGGTTGATGAAAGACGCAAGTTACAAGATTATTCAGTTACCCGGTTAATCAGTTTACCTGTTGAAAATATAGGTTGCAAGTTATCAGTTTTCATTATGTAGGGGCTTGATTTATCAAGCCCGCAAAACACGGGTCGAATAAATTCGACCCCTACATTAAAAACAATACTTTATGCGAAAAAAAAGGTTTTGAGTTTTGAATTATGGTTTTTCGCTTTTAGTTTTAAATTTTTAGCTGTATGCTGATAACTGAAAACCTGTATTTAATGCCAACGACTATTCGCTAACGACTAATTAAAGCAGGATAGTTGACTTAAAAAGAAAGGGAAAGTTATGAGGTTAATCTTGTTGGGTCCTCCAGGTGGAGGAAAAGGAACGGTAGCAAAAAGGTTGCAGGCAGAATTCAATATTCCGGTAATTTCAACGGGAGTAATCTTAAGAGAAGCAGTAGATAAAAAGAGTAAGCTAGGCATAGAAGTTGAGAATATTATGAGAAAAGGAGGCTTAGTGCCTGACCATATTATTCTGGAAATAATAAAAGAAAGAATAAAGCAGGAAGATTGTAAGAATGGTTATATCTTTGATGGCTTTCCCCGAAATATTGAACAGGCGAATTCGTTAGAGAAATTAAATAAAGAGCTCAATGAACATATTGATTGTGTATTGTATTTCGAAATACCTTTTTCTAAAATAATACAAAGATTATCTAATCGTAGAGTATGTAAAAAGTGCGGCACTAACTATAATTTGTTATCTAATCCTCCTAAAAAGAATAATACCTGTGATCTTTGTGGCGGAGAATTATATCAACGAGAGGATGATAAAGAAGAGACTATAAGAACAAGATTGGAAGTTTTTGCCAAACAAACTATACCTTTAAAAAAGTATTATGAAGAAAAGAAATTACTCACAGTAGTAGACGCTAATTTAAGCGAAAGTGTTTTTTTTGAGCAGGTCAAAAAAATTTTAAAAGGAATGCATAAATAAATTAATGGTAATTTTAAAATCCCCTGAGGAGATTAGATATATAAGAAAGAGTTGCAAATTAGCCGCAAGTGCCTTAAATAAAATATTAGAAAATATTAAAGAGGGAATTACTACTTTAGAGTTAGATAGAATTGCCGAGGATTATATAGTAAAACATGGCGCAAAACCCGCATTTAAAGGTTACGGAATAAAAAAGAATAAATTCCAGCATTCTATATGTGTTTCTATAAATGAAGAGGTAGTTCACGGTATTCCTGGAAAGAGAAGATTAAGAGAAGGGGATATTGTGAGCATAGATCTTGGAACAAATTTAGAAGGTTACTATGGAGATACTGCGATTACAGTACCCGTAGGAAGAATAGGGGCAAAAGAACAAAAACTTTTAGAGGTAACCAAAAAATCTTTGTTTAAAGGCATAGAGAAAGCCATTATAAGTAACAGATTAGGAGATATTTCTTTTGCCATCCAGGAAACAGTAGAAAAATCGTATTTTTCTGTAGTACGAGAATATGTGGGCCACGGAGTGGGATGTTATTTGCACGAGGAACCACAAATACCTAATTACGGTGTTTCTCATACTGGTTTAAAGTTGGAAGAAGGAATGGTGTTAGCACTTGAACCGATGGTAAATATGGGCGGTTACAAAACAAGACTTTGTAATAATGGATGGACAGTTGTGACAGAAGATGGAAGCCGGTCAGCACATTTTGAGCATTCTATAGCCATAACTGCAGATGGTAACGAAATATTAACTAATCTTTAAATAAATTAGCAGTTTGTCAATAGTTTGAGTAAAAAGAATTTAGGCGGAGGAATAATTGATGGTAAAAGAAAAGTGCATAGAAATGCAAGGCAAAGTAATTCAGTCCTTGCCAAATGCTACTTTTCGGGTTGAACTGGAAAATGGTTGCGAAATATTAGCCCACATTTCAGGTAAAATCAGGATGCATTTTATTAGAATATTACCTGGAGACAGAGTGAAAGTTGAAATGTCACCTTATGATTTGACCCAGGGTAGAATTGTATATAGATTATAATTTAGTATATTGTATATCGTGAATAAAAATAGCGTTTAGCGTGTAGCGTACAGCGCATAGCTGGGAAAAAGGGATTCAGAATGTAAGTGTAGAGTCGTATTGCAATACGTCTACATAGCGTAAAGAAACAAGAAGTTAGGTGTAGGAGTAGAAGACCTTATGTCTGCCTGTAGAAGATGAAAAGAAATAAAATGATAGTAAAGTATATAAAAAGTTTTTAGCTACAAGTTGCAAATTTGTAATATTAGGAAAAGATGTGGTAAATTATCGAACAACGTTTAGCATATAGGAGATAGAATTTAGGAGGTAGAGTTAAATAAAAATTTTAAAGGATAATTTTATTTAATTGTACTATGCTATGTGCTAAACGCTATACGCTAAATGCTATACTATTTATGGAGGAAGAAAATAAATGAAAGTAAGATCATCGGTCAAAAAAATGTGTGCAAAATGCAAAATAATAAAAAGAAAAGGTAAAATAAGAATAATTTGTAATAATCCAAAGCATAAACAGAGACAGGGGAAATAATTTTAAAGGAGGATATATTAAGATATGGCCAGAATAGCCGGAGTAGATTTACCCAGAAATAAGAGAATAGAATATGCTTTAACTTATATTTATGGAATTGGTATTACCAGCGCTCGTTCCATATTAAAGGAATCAAAAGTTAATTTGGATACCAGGGCAAAAGATCTAACCGAAGAAGAGATAAATAAGATAAAGGGAATTGTTGATAAAAATTATAAAGTAGAAGGAGAATGTAGAAGTGAAATTACCACCTCTATAAAAAGGCTTATGGATATAGGTTCATATAGAGGTCTAAGGCATCGAAAGGGATTGACGGTGAGGGGCCAAAGAACTAAAACTAATGCGAGAACTAGAAAAGGGCCCAAGAAAACAGTAGGAGCAAGAAAAAAGAAGAGCATGTAATATCTTAGATACTGAAAGGAGAATTTAATTGGCTAATAAGAAAAAAATAAAGAAAACCAAGAAGAAAATAAAAAGAAATATAGTTTTAGGGGTAGTTCACATCCAATCCACTTTTAACAATACTATAGTTACCATTACAGATGGAGACGGAAATGTAATTGCTTGGTCTAGTGCGGGGAGTATGGGTTATAAAGGAAGTAAAAAAAGTACATCTTTTGCTGCTCAAATGACCGCTGAAGCGGTGGCTAAAAAAGCTATGGATCAAGGATTAAAAGAAGTGGACGTATTAGTAAAAGGTCCTGGTCCAGGGCGAGAAACAGCAATTAGATC
>JAHIPN010000207.1 GCA_018894595.1 bacterium | reverse complement strand
TTTTTCTCCCTGGCTGCTACTTCCATTCCATTTAAAACCTCAGCATAAAAAGGGTTTCTATTATCTTCAATTACTACTCCTATTGTTCCTGTTTTCTTGGTTCTTAAAGCCACAGCTGCAGCATTACGGATATATCCTAATTCTTTAGCAATCTGGAGTACCCGCTTTTTGGTCTCTTCGTTTATATCCGGCTTATTGTTTATCGCTCTTGATGCAGTGTTTACAGAAATCCCTGCTTTTTCTGCTACATTTCTTAAAGTTATATATTTCATATTGCTTCTTACCTTTCGTCAACGTTACCGATAACGTTATCATTAAAATATCACAAAGGGTTAAATATGTCAATATATTATAGAGGAAATTTTTGAACTTTTATTAAAGGGTTGATTGGAATGGTAATTTTTAGGGGCAGACACAAGGTCTGCCCCTACATATTTTACATTATTATTTTCTTTTGGTGCCGATGTTCAGATAATTAGCAATGTTGGCATCAGCGTCCAGGTTAAATTTAATCTTTCCAACAGTTGAAGTTAAAAGAGTGGCTACTCCAGGACCATGCCCGGCGATGACACAATCACTATGAACCACTATCCCTATGGAAACCGCCCCTTCCCTATAACTCCTTCCATAACTGTTATCCGCATCACTAATTGCCACAATGTCTCCGAATTTAATCTGGTCAAGCCGGTATTTTTCTACCATCTTCTTGTCGGCAGTGGTAATATCATAATCCCCGCTGGCCACACTGTCCGAACCCAGTCCGGAGCCCATCAATTTGGCTGGAATTTCACAGGTAACCGGTACATCAATAGTGCCATCACCTATTTCTTTGATATTCATCTTTTCTAATAAAGAAGGGTCTAAATTAAAAACTTTTATCTCGGGATAATCTAATAATTTTAATCCTTGTCCATAGGCTTTAACTAAAATCTTATCTTCGATACAAAGTTTTTCCAAAGTTTCCTGAGCAAAATCGATTAATACATGCTCAATGCCTCCATGATGACCGGTTACTACTCCTAATGCACCTTTGGCTTCTCCGCATACTACCCGGGCTTGATTTCCCATACAGGCCAATATATTATAAGCACAATTAGGTCCGTCATCTCTCTTTTCTTCATTCACCACTGTGGAAACCCCGGGTTCTACGTGGTCGGCTTCCCAACCAAAGGCCTTATCACCCACTTTGATATTATAAGTTATGCCGCCTACACCGGGTACTACCACCGGTTTACCGTCATAAGTAATCCTGTAGGACCCTCTTTTTACCGGATAACTTACTCTTCCCTGAACTGAAATCATTACTAATTTATCTTTATTAGTTCTTAACATAAATTTTGCCGCCTTTCTTTAAAATTTATTTTTTAGAATAGTTTTTCTCTCTGTTCACTTTTTATCCTCGATAAGCCAAATATTCCCAACATTATTATGCCAAGACCAAAAAGCTGATTTACAACGGGAATTTCTTTTAGCACAAACCAGGCTAATATAATAGAAAAAACCGGATATATACAAACAAGAGCAGTGGCTTTAGATAAATTTATCCTCTTTAAAGCTTCATACCACACAGAATATTGTAAAGCAAAACCAATAATACCCTGAAAAAGTATAATAAATAATATTTTTGTATCATTTAATCTATCAAACTGATTAACCCCCCAAATATAATTAATAATAAATAATAATACCCCACCATATAAAGTTCTTGCTGCAGCTATTATTAAAGGACTAATGTTTTTATCTTTAGCCATTAACTTTTTACTTTGTAAATGGGCCATCTGCCAACATAAAGGAGTAAATAAAACTAAGTAATCTCCCCAATTTACTATAAATTTTCCTTTATATAACACAGTTAATGTTCCCAAAATAATCACTAAAGTAAAAATTATCTGCCTAAAAGTAATTCTCTCATTTAAAAAAATATATCCTACAAAAAGAGAATATATTGGTTCGATCTGTAACAAAATTGCAGAATTAATTCCACTGGTTAAGGTAACTCCATAGAAAAAAAGCATATTAGAAAGGGTACTTCCAAAAAATCCAATTATTAAAAAATAAAAGAGATATTTTTTGAGAAATAATATTCTCCAATTTCCCTTAATAAGAGTTACCAGAAAGAGGCAGATACCCGCTACCAAACTACAAGATGTGGCAAAAAACAAAGGGTTAATTATCCCTACTCCATATTTTGCCACAATTGGTAAGGAGCCGGCGAAAAAGATAGTAACGAAGGTAAAAATTATTCCTTCTTTTTCTTTCTTTTCCAATATGTTTACTCCGTTGAATTAGTCGTTAGTCGTAAAAACAGGTTTATAGTTTTTCGTTTTTAGTTTTAAGATAGAGACAATCGGTTTTCGGTATATTATGTTTTATGTTATTGCTACGAATCTAGTGTACAAGGGGACGGATTCATCCGCCCTGGGTTTTTAGGCGCCTTCTCTTTGCGGGTTCGATGAATCGAACCCCTTGTATATTAATAGTAACTTATTATTTGATTATTAAATATGCTAATATGATACTGGAAGAGTTTGTAGTTGGTTAAGGCCGTCG
>JAHIPN010000206.1 GCA_018894595.1 bacterium | reverse complement strand
TATTGAAAACAATACAGATGAATATGAATACAACATTGCAAAAGTAGACCAAAAAATTTATTTCCCTAAACCATTTAACAAAGAACAACGTGAAATTATATATAAACTACAATCTAACAAGGGGGTTCTTGTTCAGGGGCCTCCTGGAACCGGGAAATCTCATACTATAGCAAATCTTATTTGTCATTTTCTTGCCACCGGAAAACGGATATTAGTAACAGCTAAAACACCGCGTGCTTTAAAAGTACTATACTCACAAATGCCTGAGCAAATACGGCCATTATGTATTAGTCTATTGGGAAATGGTTTGGAAGAGAAAGAATCATTAGAATTAAGCGTTAATAGCATCCTTAATAAACAAGACAGATGGAATAATAGTTCAGTAATAGATAATATTAATAAATTAGAAAGCAAAATACAATATCTTAAATCTAAAAAGGAAGAGATAAATTATAGGATACGATCAATACATGAATCTGAAACCATAGAACAAAGTATTATTAATGGAAAATATCACGGTACGTCTGCAAAGATTGCCCGGCGCTTGAAAGAAGAATCTGAGAAGTTTAATTGGTTTGTAGATAAAATTAGCTTTGAGCAAGAGGTTCCATTATCTCAAAACGAAATAGAAATATTGCAAGAAGATTTAAATCTTCTTAAGCCTGAAATAGAAGCAGAATATCAATTACTTCTTCCTGATCCCGAAAAAGATTTACTTTCTCAGGATGAATTTACAGATATGATAAACCAATATAATAAAGCTGAGAGTAATTTTTTACCTACTCAGGATTTGCTTAATTCTTATACAGGACAAATTTTAATAAAAAAATCTCCTAATGATATTAATAAGATAATAGACTCTATTTCAAAATTGATTGAGTCAGTTAATAACATTGAAAAAAAACAAATACTGTGGACCAAACAGGCTACATTCGATGTGTTAACAACCAATGATAACCTATGGAAGGATTTATTAGGTGCTCTATCTGAAAAAATGATTGGTTTAAAAGAGCGTGCTAAAAAGATATATGCTTATGAGGTAATTATTCCTAGTGCTCTTAATCGGAAAAAAGTGTTTCAAGATGCTGTAGTTATTAAGAAACATTTTGATGAAGGTGGAAAAAATAAATGGTGGAGCTTTAAAAGTAAGGGAATTCGTAATTGTAGATATATTACAAAAGATGTTTATATTAACTTACATCCATGCAATTCCCGTGAAGAATTGGAATTACTAGTTGAATTTCTTTCAGTAGAAGACACCGTTGATTGTTGTTGGGATCTTTGGAAAGATAAATTAAAAAGAAGCTTGGAACCAACTTTTCTACAAGTGTCAAAATTGGAGGAAATGCAAAATACATTATTTGAAGTTGTTTCACTTGGTGAATCCTTAACAGTTTCAAAAGAAGCTTTAAGTTATACCCCGGAGCTTGCAAGTGAACTTGTATGGCATAATTTAGATGAAGTTATTAAATTACAGACTACTTGTCAAACCGTTGTTTTGAGTAATAATTTCGATATAATAAAATTAAAATTGCAACAATATATCCAAAAAATTGAATTGATTGCTAATTTATCGAATGTACACCCTATAATTAAAGAAACCCTAATAATTATTCAAGAAGAAAATATTAAGTCTTACCCTGATTTGTTGAGAAGAATTAATAACCTTAAAAAGTGCTCAGAACGAGCAAAAAGAGCAAGAGATCTTTTCCAAAAACTATCTAAATTCGCTCCTCTTCTTGCAATAGAACTTTCTCAAGATTCTCAAGTGGCGTTATCTGAGTTTAAATCTCTTGAGAATGCCTGGATTTGGGCAAGAGCAAATTCATGGTTAGAAGATTTCATAAATAAAGATGATCTTCCAAGCCTTGAACGTAGTTTACGGCAAATTAATAGTGAA
The DNA here is from genome assembly GCA_018894595.1 of bacterium. The sequence goes on along the minus strand of JAHIPN010000206.1, from coordinate 3,189 downwards.
ATTGGCAAAAACCTTGCGGAGCTTTCGGCTTTTTTAGCTTGGAAATTTTGCTTCAGTCGTATGGAAGAAAAACACAGGATCTATTTAGTTGGGTGGCAACAAGCGTTCGAAAAAGCTAAAAGAAAATATAGCAAATATAGAATTCAATATATGAGAGATGCGCAACAGCAACTTTCAAAATGTAAGGATGCAATACCCGCATGGATTATGCCTCTTCATCGTGTATATGAAACAATTGAACCAAGCCCTGGAATGTTTGATATTATCATTGTTGATGAAGCATCGCAATGTGGACCCGAAGCTCTACCATTGATCTATTTGGCTAAACAGGTGCTTATTGTAGGAGACGACAAACAGATTAGCCCGGAAGCGGTTGGTGTGAACAGAGAACAAGTTTTCCGTCTTAGAGATGAATATTTAAATGATTTTGAACACGCCGATTCTTTTGGTATTGACAATAGTCTTTTTGATCATGGGAAAAGACGTTTTAGCAATCCAATTGTACTTCTTGAACATTTCCGTTGTATGCCCGAAATAATACGTTTCAGTAATGACCTCTGTTATCAAACATCTCCATTGATCCCCTTAAGACAATATCCACCCCAAAGACTTGAACCTTTAAAAGCAGTTCAAGTTTCCAATGGATATCGAGAAGGAAGTATCAATAGGGTAATTAATCGCCCTGAAGCGGAAGAACTAGTTAAAACTATTATTTGTTGTTGTAATGATATTCGATATAAGGATAAAACTATGGGAGTTATCACTCTTCAAGGAGACGCGCAGGCCTCCCTTATTGAAAGTATGCTACTTGAAAGACTCGGTGCAGAAGAAATGCATGAGCGTAAACTTATTTGCGGTAAACCGTATAGTTTTCAGGGAGATGAACGTAACATTATTTTTATTAGTATGGTAGCAGCACCAAACGAAAGAATTGGTTCTCTAAGTCAACCAGCGGATCAAAGACGATTTAATGTTGCTGCAAGCCGCGCAAAAGACCAGGAATGGCTGTTTTATTCTGTAACTCGAAATGATTTAAGCACAACAGATTTACGCAAGAAATTACTCGAATTTTTTGAAGATCCGGCAAAGTCTACGTTGCCTTCTGATATTAATATAGATGAAATACGCATGCAAGCGCACAAAGCGAATAGGCAAATTGAAAAATCACCACAGCCTTTTGAAAGTTGGTTTGAGGTTGATATTGCATTGAAAATGGCTTCTAAAGGTTTTCGAGTTATACCCCAGTACCCAGTTGGCGGGAAGCGGATTGATTTGGTTATTGAGGGAAACAAGACAAGACTTGCAGTAGAATGTGATGGTGATTATTGGCACGGAGAAGAAGAATATGAAGATGATATGGCGAGGCAAAGAATACTTGAAAGATGTGGCTGGCATTTTCATAGAATTAGGGAATGCGAATACTATGCAAATCCAGAACAAACTCTTGAAAGGCTTTGGGAAGAATTAAAGCATATGGAAATTTATTCTATAAAGGTAGAAGAAAAAGTAGAAACTCAAATACAAGCCCATTTTTTTACAGATTCCGAAAATAAAAAAATAGAGGAAGTAATAGAAAATAATCAGGAACAAGAAAAGAAGGAGATTAAAAAGGAAAAAGTAACTCCTATTGTTAAAGTAGAAGAGAAAGTCATTTCTCCCCTTAAGAAGGTAGAACAAAAGGTCACTCCTCCTATTATCGAAACCGTAGATATAGAAAAACAGATAGAAGAACAAAAAATATTGCTTGGGAAGTTCAACCGTTCCAATACTAAAACTACTAAACACCCTCAAGGTATAAATGCTAGTTGGATAAATAGAGTAGAAGTGAAAATAAAAGAACTTGAGGCAAGTAAGGGAGGCTCCGTTAAAGGAGAACCTACCAAAGTAGATGATCATTTAAAAAAGATTCAAACTCCTTCACTTAATAAAACAAAGGAAGAGATTAAGGAAGGCTTTGTAATTGGAAAAAAGAGAACATTGAAAGATTTGATTAAAGAAGGAAAAGAACAGGGCTACTTAACTTATAAAGAAGCAGAGAAATATTTAGCTGAGGATATTTTAGATGTGAGTAAAGTAGTAGATTTATACGATATTCTAAGTAAATCCGGGATTGATTTAGTTGAAACTGAGGAAGAAGGAAATTCGCTAGTCAAAGATAAAGACACATGAGAGAAAGACGAGAAAATCCACCCTTCCAAAGAAAGATTTGATTTAGAAATAGAATTGGTGAAACAATTAGAAATAGATGATCCTGTAAAAATGTACTTAAAGGAAATAGGAAAGATAAAATTATTAACTGCTAAACAAGAAGTGGAATTGGCTAAAAGGATACAAAAAGGAGATCACGAAGCAAAGAAAAAGTTGATAGAGTCAAATTTAATATTAGTAGTAAATATTGCCAAAAGATATATAAGCAGAGGAATGTTGTTTTTAGACCTGATACAGGAAGGTAATATGGGTCTAATCAGAGCAGCAGAGAAGTTTGATTACATAAAGGGATATAAATTTAGTACTTATGCTACCTGGTGGATAAGGCAGGCAATTACCAGAGCTATAGCAGATCAAGCCAGAACTATTCGTGTTCCTGTTCATATGGTAGAGACTATTAACAAATTAATAAGGGTGTCATGCCATCTCTTTCAGGAGTTAGGACGAGAACCGACCGTTAAGGAAATAGCCGGAAATATGGAAATTACTGAAGAGAAAGTAAGGGAGATATTAAAAACTGCCCAGGAGCCTGTTTCTTTAGATACTCCAACCGAGGAAGAAGAAGGCAACCGTTTAGGAGATTTTATAGAAGATAGGGAATCACCAGATTCTCTAGAACCTGCTTCTTTAGAGACTCTAGGAGATTTTATAGAAGATAAGGATTCACCAACTCCGCAAAAAATTGCTAATTATACTCTTTTGAAAGAACAATTAGACGATGTCTTAGAGGCTTTGACTTACCGAGAGAAGAAAGTGTTGGAATTGAGATTTGGAATTGCCGGTGGTCATCCTCATACTTTAGAAGAAGTTGGTAAAGAGTTCGGAGTAACCAGAGAAAGGATTCGTCAAATTGAAGCCAAGGCTCTAAGAAAATTAAGACATCCAAGTAGAAGTAAAAAATTAAAAGACTATTTGGAATAATATGGGAAAGGAAAAGATTTTAGGGTCAGGTCTTGCAATAGCACATTTTTACTTCCTTTC
>JAHIPN010000019.1 GCA_018894595.1 bacterium | reverse complement strand
TTCCCAACATAACTGTAAAAACCAAAAAGAGCAAAGCTCCCTGAATGACCGGATAATCTCGTCGAAAAAGTGAATTGGCCAGAAGCCTTCCTAATCCAGGTCGATTAAATACAATCTCTATCGTCACCGCTCCTCCGATAATCCAGCCTAAACGTAAACCTAATAAAGTAATGATAGGAATTAAGGCATTTCGAAAGATATGTTTAATAATAACTTGAGAATTGGATATTCCTTTGGCCCGTACAATGGCAATATAATCTTTTTGGGCAATTTCCAGCATACTGGCTCTGGTGATTCTTGCTATTAAACCTGCACCAGCCAAACCTAAAGAAAAAGCTGGAAGAACCAAGCTCTTAAGGTCTCCATATCCGCTAATAGGAAACCAACCTAGATTAACGGAAAATATAAGCATTAACATAAGACCCAGCCAGAATGTTGGTACAGTTACCCCTAATAAAGCAAGTATCATGCACATATAATCTATAATTGTATTTTGTTTTATCGCCGATACTGCTCCTAAAAGGACTCCTAAAATAAAGCAAATTAATAAGGATGCCACACCTAAAACAATTGTGTTGGGTATTTTTAATAATAAAAGATCGGAAACACTTCGTTGTTCTGTAATAGAAACCCCCAGGTTTCCTTTAAATACATTGGTCAACCATATAATATATTGCTGATAAATCGGTTTATCCAGGCCAAACTCTTTAATTAATCGTTCCCTTGCTTCCGGAGGTGAACCAGGATGAAGTAAATTATCCACCGGATTTCCAGGAACAAGATGGAGAATTAAAAATATAATCATTGAACAAAGGATAAAGACGGGAATCATCATAACTAATCGGCGAACAATATAATTAGTCAAACAAAGTTACCTCCAATTTTGTTAATTTCTGATTAGTTAATAATATATTTATAAATTAATTTTGTTGAAGAATTTTATTTATGCTGGAGGATAAAAACATATTTATACCTCCAGCATAAACTATAACGTAAAAACAAGTATTTTTTAATACTATTTTACATCTACATCTAACAAGAATGCTGGTGTTTCAATCTTCTCAGGCATAATAACATTACTTCTTATCGCCACATTTACCGGGGGTAAGTAAATAGGAGCCCAGGGGAACTGTTTTAATAAATACTTGTGATAGTCAGTAAAGTACTCGACTCTTTCTTCCCAAGTAGCTGCTTTGGTCATTGCTTTATCCATTAATTCATCTGCTTTTTCATCATCCAACATAGCAACATTTGGATAGCCTATTCTCTCGGAATTAAAATACCATTCCAGAATATCGGCATTAGCCCATCCATATAATCTAATTAATAGTTCCTGCTCTCCTTTTTTCAGTTTATCGGAAAAAGTAATGGAGTCATATTGGGTAATCTTTGCGTCAATTCCTAATTTTCGCAGCTGTTCCTGAACAACCTCTGCGACTCTTCGGAATACAGAAGTATTTTCTACCCATAAATTGGTAACAAATTTTTCTCCACCTTTTTCCAGTATTCCATCACCATCAGTATCTTTCCATCCAGCTTCAGCCATGATCTCTTTTGCTTTATCTAAATTATAACGAATTTTATATTCTTCAGGAACTTTTGATTCTTCTAACTGATCAATTAAGTAAGTATGAGTCACTTTACCCACGTTCATAAATACATGCTCCAAAATCTCTTCCTGATTAATGGCCAGACAAATGGCTTCTCTAACCTTAATATCAGTATAAGGTTCTTTTTGAGTATTCATAGCTAAATAATAAAGTCTAGCACTGGGAATTTCTACAACATCAATATTCTTATCCTCTTTAGTTTTTTCCAAGAAGATGGCTGAAATACCTTCTGCAACATCAACACCACCACTTGTCAGTTCCATAAACACAGTAGCTTCTTCTGCCATCTCTCGAATGATTAGCTTGTCAATCTTTGCTGGACCTTTATTTTCAGATAATTCAGTACCCCACTTATAATCAGGATTTTTCTTGAGAATTACTTGATCATCCATAATCCATTCATCCAGCATAAATGGTCCGGTACCTACAGCATATTTGATGCCAAAATCATCACCATATTTTTCTATAGCTTCTTTGCTGGGGATAGTCATAAAGGTGGAAGATAGATTGAAGAGTAAATTTGGATCAGGATATTCCATATGTAAAGTTACGGTGTAAGGGTCTTCAACGGTGACCGATTTAATTGACTGAACCATGTATTCACTTGGGCTTTCTCTCATCTCTTCAATAAACCATTTAACTACATCGGCATTGAATTCTGAGCCATCATGAAATTTAACTCCCTTTTTAAGTTTAAACGTCCAGGTCATGGCATCATTGCCCATTTCCCATGAAGAAGCCAGAGAAGGATAATACTTCTCATCAATACTCTTCTCAACCAAGCCTTCGTAAATAACGTTAATTGCAGTTGTTCCCCATTTTATTTTAAGAGGATTCAGGGTGGCTACTCCTTTAGCAGCAGGGTCAACAACTAATACCAATTTTTTTTCTGATAAAGCAATGGCAAATGTTCCAGCCAATACGACCAGAAATGTAACCAAAAATAAACAAATAGTTATTTTTTTCATTTTAAATCTTTACCTCCTGTTATTTTTTTTAACTTTAATTAAAATACTTACTTTATTACCAAATTACCAATCTTTTATTTCACATCACCTCCAATTTTCCATCGTTTTTACTGAGTACAACTGCCTAGATGAAAATTTTTTTATGAAATATTTAAACATGATACAATATTTAATTGTACTTAATTTTTCTTTATTTCTTATTATGACTTTTTGAATTCTTGTATTCACGACACTTATCTACAAAAGCCTTAAATATCTTAATAAATATTGGATAATCATTAAACATCATTTCCGGATGAAACTGTAATCCTAAAGCAAAATTTAAAACCGTGCTTTCAATTGTTTCAGTTATTCCATTCTTTGCCCAGGCAGATGCTTTAAAATTTTTTCCGGGTTCTACACAAAATTGATTATGAAAACTATTTACATTTATTTCTTTAACTCCCAATATTTTTTGCAATTGACTGCCTTCTTCTAAATTGATCATATGGGTAGGAAAATTTCCGCTACTCTCTTGTCGATGTAAAACTCCTCCCGTATCTATCTCATCCAAAAATTTATCATTCAATTTTCCTCCAGCTATCTCGCAAATCATCTGCATACCCCGGCACATTCCCATTAAAGGCATATTCCTTTTTAAGGCTGCCTCTATAAGATATCTATCAGCAATATACCGTCTCTCGTTTTGTCCTCGTAAAGTTCTTGGTTTTTCTTTTACTTCAATCCTATCGTCCTTATCAGAGCTTCCGCAACCTCCAGTCATTATCAATCCATTGATGATATTTAGAATTTTTTCTGATAAACTTTCACTAATAAATGAAGGAATAATAAAAGGTATTCCTCCGCACTTTATAATTGGTTCTATATAATTTCTGCTTACTCGATAATATGGAGTTTCATCTGTGCCTATTTTCCCTAAATTGCAAAAACAGCTAATTCCAATTACTGGGTCCATTAATATTTACCTCTTCCCTTATTCATATGTTATGATATGATAAATCACTTGATGATTTTTCAATATTTTCATTATTAAAGAAGGTATATTTTTCCTACTTTTACAAAACAACAAGTTTAAAAAAGGACATCCTGTTTCCTTAAGTACTCCTTACCTTTTTATGAGTATATATCAGGAAATAAAAGTTTTAATATCATTCTACTGTTTTATATTGATTTTTTAGATTGTATATATTAATATCTTTTATGTTAATATTATAAAAAAATATATCTTTAGATTAAATTGTATTCAGTATACCGTATACTTGATATTACTATATTAATTATACTACATAAAATTAAAAAATCCTTCTTTTTTTAAAAAAAATTTTAATTTTTTTTTAATATTTATAGAAATTAACCAATAAAAAAATTCTCAAGAAAGATTTTTGCCTATTTAAATAAGATATACGGGGCTATGAGGGGGTTAAAAAACTTGTAATTTGGACAATTCAATAATATCTAAGTTTCATTAAATTTTCTTACTATATGCCAGGATTTTACAGGTTTAGCCATCTTTATTCTGATAATTTGTTTAGCATGGGGGGCAATTTCTATCTCTTCCCCTTCTTTATCCCACATTTTCTCGATTTTCTGGGTGAAAAAATCATCATCCGGACCAAATATTTCAATTTCATCTCCTACAAATATCCTGTTTTTCTGTTCTATA
>JAHIPN010000205.1 GCA_018894595.1 bacterium | reverse complement strand
GGTATTTTACCCCCAGCCTAAAGTGAGTTCGATGATAATAAAATTAGATATCTATAAAAAACCGCAAGTACAAGTAGGTAACGAAAAACTATTTTTTAATATTATTAGAGCTTCCTTTCAACAAAGGAGAAAAAGATTAATTAATTCTTTGTCTAACTATTTTCAGGGAGTGATCGCTAAAGTGGAAATAGAAAATATTTTAACTGAAGCAAGTATTGATAAGAACCGTAGGGGAGAAACCCTGACATTAGAAGAATTTGCCAGATTAAGCAGGGCAATGGGAAATTACTTTTTTTGACAATAAAATTCTATCATGTTATAATTTCTTCAACTAAAACCTTATAGAAAAGAACAAGGAATTGACAGTGCTGACTAATAAAATTGCAGAAAATAAAGACAGATATAATTTATCAAGAAGAGAAAAATATAAATATTGAATAGATTATTCCAGAAACACAGTAGTTATTATTGCTGTGTTTATTTTTTATAAATGCCTAAACATTTACTGAAATAGGGAGGTAATAGCAACTATGTGAATAATCTGGAGTAAAATAGTCAAAATGAACGACTAGGAGATTATAGTTAGAAGGACAACTTTATTTTATTAAACCAGTAGACTTGCTAGTAGATTAACAGAGATAGATTGCATATATAGCAGGCAGCTATGGAATAAGAAATATATTTAATTGTAATAATTTCAAAAACTAAAATTGAAAATAAAAAAAGGCGGTGTATTAAGTGGAAATTACAGATGTTAGACTTAGAAAGATAGAAACAGAAGGAAAATTAAGAGCTTATGTATCAATTACTTTCGATGATTCTTTTGTAGTACATGATTTACGGGTTATTGATGGCACTAAGGGTATGTTTGTAGCAATGCCTAGCAAGAGACTCCCCAATGGAGATCATAAGGATATTGCCCATCCTATAAATACCGAGATCAGAGAAAAGATTCAAAATGCAGTTTTAGATGTCTATAGCAGGGAACTGGAAGAAGCTCCCCAAGCTAAAGTAAAACCTAAAGTAAAAGAAGTAAAAGAAAGTAAAGAAGTAGAAGTAGAAAAAGAAGAAGTAGTAGAAGAAGTAGAAGTAGTAGTAGAAGAAAGTAAAGAAGTAGAAGAAGAAAAAGAAGAAGAAAGTAAAGAAGAAGCAGTAGAAGAAACAGCAGCGGAAGAAGGGGTCGAGAAGAAAGAAGAAGGTCTGTTTTAAGTAAGTTACAAGATTAGAAGTTCTCGGTTTGGGGCGTAGCCAAGCGGTAAGGCACGGGAATTTGGATCCCGCATTCGAAGGTTCGAACCCTTCCGCCCCAGCCATATAAGTTAATTTTGATTCGTTACTTAGTTAGCTGGTTAATTAGATAATAAATTATTAGTATTAAACCGGGTAACCAACTAACTAATTTTTTATTTTTGAATAAAAATAAAAAATGGAGGTAAGATTATGAGAGATACTGCTGTAATTATTATGGCAGCAGGTAAAGGCAAGAGAATGAAATCTAATCTGCCCAAAGTCCTTCATAATCTTGCGGGAAAACCAATTTTAAATTATGTATTAGACACAGTTGATCAACTCGAAGCAAAAAGAAAGATATTAATAATTGGTTATAAAAGTGATAAGATAAGAGAATTAATTGGTAATAAAATAGAGTATGTAGAGCAAAAAGAACAGTTAGGAACTGCCCATGCAGTTTTACAGACCAAAAAATTATTGTCTGGTTTTAAAGGAGATGTGCTGATTTTATCCGGCGATGTCCCCTTTTTAACGGTTAAAACTCTAAAAAAGCTTTTAAAATATCACCAGGCTAATAATTTTTGTTGCACCTTAGTCTCTACAATATTAAAAACTCCCAAAGGTTATGGTAGAATTATCAGAGATAAAAAAGGTGAAATAAAGGGGATAATCGAAGAAGTAGATTTATCTACAGATAAAAAGAAAATAACCGAAATAAACAGCGGAATTTACTGTTTTAACAAGGGTAAACTATTCCAGGCTTTAGAAAAGATTACCCCGGATAATAAACAAGGGGAGTATTACCTAACTGATACGGTAAAGATATTATTGGGGGAAGGATTAACTGTAGGGAATATAATAGTAAAAGATTATTCGGAAATATTAGGAATAAATAATCGATTAGATCTGACTGATGCTTCCC
>JAHIPN010000204.1 GCA_018894595.1 bacterium | reverse complement strand
ATTTATACTGCTTTGCATTTTTGCAATATTTTAAAAGTTAGCGGCATAGAAGGTATTAGAAATTTGGCTGGCAAGGCCTTGGTAAATTTAATGCCTTCCTTATCCTTTCAACAGAGGAACGATCTAGCTATTGAACTATTGCGGGCTTTAGAAATGGAAGATTATCAATTTACTAAATATATTCCTTACTATTTGGGTCAATTAATACTTTATCTTACACCTAATGAACTAGAGGAACTTGTTGATGATTTAATAGAAAAAATCAAACAGTCAGATCCTAAATTAAGTTCATTGCTACTTAGAACCATTGGTATAGCTATTGCAAATTATCCTAAGTATCGAGAAAGATTTTCAGAAAAAGAGAAATCATATGAAAACAGACTTAGCAAGATGATCGGTATCCTTTTGAATGGCTTCGTGCACTATAATTTAAAGGTTAAGCGGGCAGCATTTAGAGTCATCGGTAAGGAAATATTTGGCTCAAGTTATCTTAGTTTAGAAGAAAAAAACCACATATTTCAACTTATCGCTAAAAAAATTCTTACTTTATTAACTCCTGTAAATAAAGAAAGCTTGATGTTTTTAATAAGCTGTACCGGACTTAATTATATGTATAAATTTATCTCTGATTATAATTTCTTCAAAGGAAGTATAAATCTTAAAATCCCAGACAAGGTAGCTTTCTTTTCCGGTGCTTTTGACCCATTTTCCCTAAGCCATAAAGAGATTGTAAAAGCAATAGAAATGCTCGGATTTGAAATATATTTAGCAGTTGATGAATTTTCTTGGTCAAAAAGGACCCAGCCACACCTCTTCAGAAGAAATATAATAAATATTTCTATTGCTGATGAACTTAATGTATATTTATATCCTGAAGATTTACCGGTTAATATTGCCAATCCAGATGATTTAAAGGTTTTGAGAGAAAATTTCTCATTTTCTGAGGTTTATATTGTAGTAGGCAGTGATGTTATATTAAACGCTTCTGCTTACCAAAAAAATATGAGAAAAAATTCCATACATACTTTTTCTCATATTGTTTTTGACAGAAGGACTTTACATGCTGCTGATGAGAAAGAAAAGATGATTCAAGAAGCTATTAAAGAAATAAGGGGAGAGACGATAAAACTTAATCTTACTCCTTGTTATGAAGAAATAAGTTCGAGTCAAATAAGAGGCAACATTGATGAAAATAGAGATATATCAAGACTTATTGATCCTTTAGCTCAGAAATATATTTACGAAAATAGTTTATACCAAAGAGAACCACAATATAAGAGCGTAATACAAACTATCTCTATTGATGTACAGATAATTGAAAATATTACCCCGGATTTAATAGAAGAACTTTGTCAGAAAATATTTTCTAAATATAATCAAAACGAAGCATCTAAAAAGTTGGTTGAGTTTACTCATAAATTAAATCCAAGAATTTTACTGTTACGTGATGTCCGCCATAATGGAATAATATTAGGTTTTTCAGCCTTTCATTGGATTCGTTCAAACATCCTTTTCCAAGAGTTTAAAGATAACTTAACATCTGAGTATATCCGGGAAAATGCAGTTGGCCGTACTATAGTTATTGATGGTATTTTTACCATAAGTGATATGGAAAATAAATCAGAACTTGAAAACCTTGAGCAAGTTATTCTTACAGAAACCCTTTCTTTTTGTATAGAGAAAGATTACAATTATACGATATTTAGGAATATATTAAACAATTATCCTTTAATTTCTTTAAACGAGAATTTAGAACTTATGGGGTTTTATCGCTTACCTTTCAGTGATAAAGATAATCCAGTATTTGTAGTGGATATGAGTAAACCCTGCATAGTTAATCTGGATACCGGGACAATTATAAAGGAACCTTTCTGTCAAAATTTAAACATTAAAAAATCAGTTATAATGTCTCGTAAACGATTATTAAAATCATTTACCACTTTTTATCCCGGGAATATTGTTTTACCATTTAATATAAATTTAATTAATCAGACTATTGTAAAGAAAATTTGCAAGATAAACGATGTTCCGACAAAGCCTTTAACTGTTCGAGCTTTAGGAGGGTTGATGTGTGTACCCTTCGGAAAGATACTGCATAAGATGGTAGTACCTAATACGGTAACTAAATCTCTTCATACGGAAAAGATATTTGCTTCTGATATGAAAAGTTTTAAAATAGATGCCTTTCCCAATTATATGAGCCTGGAAAATCAGGTTAAGATGATTCGTTCATTTGATATGCCTATAGTTCTTATTGATGACTATTTACATAAAGGATATAGAATAAAGACCCTTGAGCCCCTATTTAAAAAATATGATATCAAAATTAAAAAAATTATTGTGGGAGCACTATCTGGTAGTGGGAAAGAGATAGCAACTATATTAGATAGAGATGTTGATTGTGCCCATTTTACTCCCAATCTTAGATTGTGGTTTAATGAAAGCGAATTGTATCCTTTTATTGGTGGAGATGCATTAAGGAGAAAAATAAGGACTCAGGGAAATTTAGTTAGATCTATCAGTCAGGTACTACCCTATACTTTCCCTTCATTTATTAAAAATGTTTCTGCAAAAACCCTCTATAGTTTTTCTGAAGTTTGTATTGAAAATGCTTTAACTATATTAGAAGCTCTGGAGAATGAATACCAAATAATTCAACAAAGAAAATTGACTCTTGACCATTTAGGAGAAGTGATTATTTATCCCCGATATCCTGACCAGGGAGAAGATATGGATTATAATTTAAATCTTAGTCCCTCTCATTATTTAGGAAATAGCCTTGAACTTTTACGACGTACCAAAGGAATATCAGAGAGGGGAATGTGAAGCCAAGTTAGTATATAGTATATCGTATAGTTTAGGATTAGTTAGTTGGTTAAGGAAAAAGAAGAAAGAATGAAATAAGTATTATAATGTAGGGGCTTGATTCATCAAGCCCATTTCGGGGCGGATAAATCCGCCCCCTACAGGACAAATTTAAAAATATATAATCTTTACTCTCCTTTCCTTTAAAGGGGTTAGGGTGAGGGGGAAAATAAAGATGTTCTTCTATAAGCTAAAAGATAAAATACTAATTTCCCAATCGGAATACAATAAATTAAATAGAATATCTGAAAGCGAAGCCAAAGAGAACAAAGAAATAATTTATGTACTTAACCGGATAAACCCCTTAAAATCAAGAAAAAGTTTTAGTATTACTGATCCATCCCTAATCTTTTTAAAAGAAGAGGGTATCCACCTACTGCAAAAATCTAAAAGGATTGATTATGATTTACCTCTATGGCT
>JAHIPN010000203.1 GCA_018894595.1 bacterium | reverse complement strand
TACTCTGTGCTATGTTAGATACTCACCTGCAGAAAAAAAACAAATTAGGCATAGATATCCATAATATCAATATTAACCGGGTAGTAGACATCTCAGATAGAGCACTACGTCATATCATCATCGGTTTAGGAGGAAGGGTTAATGGCATCCCCCGAGAGACCGGTTATGATATCACAGTAGCCTCAGAAGTTATGGCTATACTCTCTCTAGCTACCGATGTCTTTGATCTTCGAAAAAGATTAGGTCGGATGACCGTAGCCTATACCACTGAAGGCAAACCCGTAACTGCCGAAGACCTAAAGGCAGCCGGAGCCATGACTGTTCTTTTAAAAGATGCCTTAAAACCAAATCTTATCCAGACCTTAGAACACGGTCCCTGCCTGATGCACTGTGGTCCTTTTGCTAATATCGCCCACGGAAATAATTCAGTTTTAGCTGACCTAATAGCCTGCAAATTAGCTGATTATGTAGTGACCGAATCCGGCTTCGGAGCAGATATGGGCTTTGAGAAGATGTGTAACATAAAATGCCGCACCAGCGGCCTGAAGGTAGATTCAGCAGTAGTAGTATGTACCATAAGAGCATTAAAGATGCACGGTGGAGCCATAAAAGTAGTTGCCGGAAAACCCTTGGATCAAGAAACGCTATCACAAGAAAATTTAGAGGCAGTAGCTAAAGGGTGTGAAAACTTAGAGAAACACATTGAAAATGTCCTCTTACACGGAGTACCTCCCATAGTAGTTATCAATCGCTTCCCCACTGATACACCAGCCGAGATTGAACTGATTAAAGAGAAGGCTTTAGCTGCCGGAGCAACTGCTGCAGTTACTCATGAAGTTTGGGCTAAAGGAGGAGAAGGAGGGATTGAATTGGCTGAAGCTGTAGTGGAGGCTACCAAAAAGCCTAACCACTTTCATTACCTCTATCCCTTAGATATGTCTATCAAAGAGAAGATTGAGACTATTGCCACTAAGATCTATGGGGCAGAAGGAGTTGATTATGCTGCCTTAGCTGAAAAGAAGATAAAGCTCTTTACCGAAGTAGGCTTCGATAAACTACCTATGTGTATGGCTAAGACTCATCTTTCTTTATCTCATGAGCCTTTAGTTAAAGGCAGACCTCGTAATTTCCGTATACCTGTCCGAGATGTCAGGGCATCTGTTGGAGCAGGTTTCCTCTATCCCATTTTGGGAACGATGATGACTATGCCAGGCTTACCTTCTGTTCCGGCATCTACTAAAGTAGATATTGATGAAAATGGGAATACGGTGGGATTGTTCTGATTAACCGTTAATATTAAGTAATATATGTTTTAGGTTATCGGTTATTAGTTTACAGTCAATTTAGTTGATGTGAAAAAATAGTCGTTAGTAGGGACGTAATGATAAAAATAATTTTTTTGCCTGATAAAAAAAATATTAAAGTAAATGAGGGAACTACTATACTGGAAGCATTGGAAAAGGTAGGAATGAACATTAATACTCCTTGCGGAGGAAAAGGGATTTGTGGTAAGTGTAAAATATTAATTAATAAAGGAATTACTGCCGCCACCCCAATAGAAGAAGAAGTTTTATCAGAAGAAGAAATAAAAAAGGGTTTTAGATTAGCCTGTCAAACTAAACTTTTTAAGGATACTATAATAGAAATACCTTCGGAGATTAGATTAAATTTTAAAAGAATATTTTCTTCTAATTTGAAGGGAGATATTAATCGCATTAAAAATAATCTTTCTCTCGGCACTAATTTAAAGAAAGTGTTTTTAGATTTAGGGAAACCTTCTTTGGATGACCAGAGGCCAGACTGGGAAAGAATTAAAGATGGATTGTCTTCAAAAAAGATAGAAAATATTTCGAATTTGAAAGTAGCTGTAGAAATATTAAAGAAAATTCCTGTTTTAATTAGAGAAGCTAATTTTAAAATAACAGTTATTTTGTATAATAATGAAATTATTAATGTAGAAAAAGGCGATACTACTAAAAATAGTTATGGTATTGCCTTTGATATTGGAACAACTACAGTAGCAGGATATTTAGTTAACTTAAAAACAGGAGAAGAGCTTTCTGCTGTGGCCAAAACCAATCCTCAAGTTATTCATGGTGATGATGTTATTTCAAGAATTGGATTTACCCAAAAACAAAAAGAGAATTTAGAAATATTACAAAGAGAGATAGTAAATACTTTAAATGAAATAATTAAAGAAACTACTCAAAGGGCAAAAATAAACAGGAGCAATATTTACGAAACTGTAATTGTTGGTAATACTTGCATGCACCATTTCTTTTTAGGGCTTAATCCTTCTAATATTGCACCTTCCCCTTATATTCCAGTGATAAAGGAAAGCCTTAGTTTAAAAGCAAGAGATATTCCAGAATTGGCACTTAAGCCATCAGTAAATGTTTATATGCTTCCTAATATTTCAGCCTTTGTAGGAGCGGATATTGTAGCCGGAATCCTATCTACTTCTATGTGGAGAGAAGACAAAATTATTCTTTTTGTAGATTTAGGGACTAATGGAGAAATAGTTTTAGGTTCAAAGGAAAGATTATGGACTTGCTCTACAGCAGCTGGGCCGGCATTTGAAGGAGCTCGAATTAGCGCAGGAATGAGGGCAGCGGAAGGGGCTATATATAAAGTTAAAATAGATAATAAATTTATTACTTATAAGGCAATAAAAGATGGCAAAGTTAGAGGTATATGTGGTTCGGGATTAATCAATTTGATTGCTGAAATGCTTAAATGGGGATTAATAAATAAAAGTGGCAAACTTATTAATAGAGAAGAATGTAATCCCGAATTGAGTGAAGAAATTAGGAATAGAATTATTAAGGGACAAAAAGGTAATAAATTTCTTTTAGTGAAAGGTAAAGAAACAGAAAACGGGAAACCCATTTATATTACCCAGAGAGATATTAGAGAAGTACAATTAGCTAAGGCAGCAATATATGCAGGGATAAAAATACTTTTAAAAGAGGTAAATATTTCCCCGGAAGATATTCAAAAAATATTACTTGCTGGGGCATTTGGTAATTTTATTGATAAAGAGAGTGCAATAAGAATGGGATTGATTCCTCAATTACCCTTGAAAAAAGTAGAATCAGTTGGTAATGCAGCCGGAAGAGGGGCAGAGATAACTTTGCTTTCTGAAAAAACGAGGGAAATATGTGAAAAGATATCTAAAGATATTAAGTATATAGAATTATCTTCCCGCCCTGATTTTCAAGAAGAATTTATTAAAGCAATGTTTTTTAATTTTAAAGTTTAAAAATAACAAACCGTTAAGCTGGCCAATGAACTAACTAAATAAAAAGAGTATATTTATATGAAAATAATAAAAAATATTAAATTAAAAATAGACGAAGAAGAAGTTTTAAGATATCAAGGTTATAGCAAAAAAAAGGTTAAAAACCCTAATCAAAGTATTTTACAGATTACCGAAGAAGAAATTGAACGAGGTTATAATCTTTTTGAGCCACAAGGAATTTATTCTTCCACTAAAATTAAACAGATATCTTTTTCAGATGGAAGGGTAGATTTAGAAAATGGCTTTTCTTTAAATTTTAGTAATTCGATAATTAATTTCTTAAAGGGAACAAGTTATTTGGTCCTTGGGGTAGTTACCATAGGGAGCTCTTTAGAAAATAAAGTTTCTGAATTTTTTACCCAAGGGGAATATCCTCGAGCAATAGCTCTTGATGCTGTAGGAACGGTGGCAGTTGAGAGCTTAAGCAGGTATATTAGAAACTTAGTTTGTCAGGAAGCAAAAGAGCAATATTTTAAAACTACCAGGTATTTTAGTCCAGGTTATGGTGACTGGGATATAAGCCAACAGAAAGATATATTTAAAATTATTCCTACAAATAAAATTGGGGTAAGCTTAACTGAGTCTTGTATGATACTACCCAGAAAGTCTTTATCCTGGATAATAGGTATAGGTAAAGGGGTCGTTATATCATCGAAAGAAAGAGATGCATGTAAAATTTGTAAGCTGAAGAATTGCCGATATAGAAAACCTTTTTAATTGATTTTTCTTCACATAATTTGACACTAATGTATTTCGGTGTTATATTTTAGTTAGTAAAAAATATTCAAAATTAAATAATGGATACTCGTATAAACTCTTGAATATGGCAAGAGTGTTTCTACCAGGTGACCGTAAATCACGACAGGCTACGAGTGGAAGTGCACCTTAGGGAATCGCTTATTCTAAGTTGATTTATATTTGTAAATATTGTATTACGCTTAGATAAGATTAGAACCAAGTGGTGCAAAGTATATTTTATTTTATACTACACCGGAGGGTTAAAATCCCAGGCGGAGAGGTTCCACTCTGATTGATGGAATTTCTGTTGTCTGGGCTTTTTTATTTGTCATAAAGTGAGTTATTGATTAAATAGATAGAAATTTAGGAGGATAAGGAGAAAGAATATGGATGATAAAATCGCGATAATAATGGGAAGCATATCGGATAAAGAAACCATGAAAAAAGCAGCGGAGATATTAGATGAATTAGATATTTGTTACGAAATGAAGGTACTCTCGGCTCATCGGACTCCCGATTTACTTTTTGAATATATAGCCCAGATAGAAGAAAAAGGTTTCAAGGTTATAATTGCCGGGGCAGGAGGAGCAGCTCATCTTGCCGGAGTAATTGCCTCTAAAACTCTTTTACCGATTATCGGAGTACCTATAGAAACAAAAGCTCTGGGAGGACTTGATTCCTTATTGTCTATGGTTCAAATGCCTGGTGGCATTCCAGTGGCTACAGTAGGGATAGGAAATGCAAAAAATGCCGGGCTAATGGCAGCACACATATTAGCTGTTGAAAATTCTAAAATTAGAGAAAGACTTAAAGATTATAGAAAAGCTATGGTTCAGGAGATAAAAGATATTAAGATACAGTAATAAGTAATAAGTAATGAGTGACAAATTAATTAATTTGTAGAGAGGAGCGAGAAAATGGGCAGT
>JAHIPN010000202.1 GCA_018894595.1 bacterium | reverse complement strand
TATTATACTCTGTATACTTCTATCCGGGCAGCTCAGTTGTTGAAAAAAACATCCCGTAAATCCGGGGAACACTATTATATCAACCTGTTCTTTTATCGCTTTTTCCAGATATTCTTTTATTTTATGCACTAAAGTCTTTGGTTTGTCTATCCTTTTCCATTCACTTTTTTGCCATTCTACTGAGGCTGCCTTCATTTATTCCTGCTCCCCCTCCTCAATTAAAATATGATAGAGAGAATAAGCCAGATAACCACAGCCGGAAGCAAACCCGACTCCGGTCTTAGCTTCTCCTGAATCTTTATCAAAGCTCTCCGTATTCACTTAAATTCCTTTAATATTCTGGTTCCTTTTTTAGAATACGTCTGGATTAAATAAGTCTTTAATTATTTTTTAGCAGAAACAGATAGAGATTTTAGATAGATATGAGGGAATTTATATTTACCGGAAACCCATTTGGGCTTTTTCCCTAAAGCAGCTATATTTTTTAGTTCTTCTATAGCATTACCACTAATCATCACATCTTTAACTCGACCTACTATTTTACCCTTTTCTATCTTGTAA
The DNA here is from genome assembly GCA_018894595.1 of bacterium. The sequence goes on along the minus strand of JAHIPN010000202.1, from coordinate 1,576 downwards.
CCCAGTTGTACATTATTAGAGAAGGCGCCACTTATTATATTCCCCTGTCCCAGTCCAAGAACCTGGTCTATAATTATCCCTTCTTTTATATCTTTGATCATCTCTTTTAAAGAAACTTTTCCTTCCCCCATTACCAAATTACTTATACCGGGAACAGGTTCACTTTGTAAACCGGCTCTTAAACCATTTCCGGTACTCTCAACCCCGGCCATTCCCGCTGTCTGCAAATCATAATAAAAATTCTTAATCTTCCCCTTTTTTACCAAGGGAATCCGTTTCATCTCTACTCCTTCATCATCAAAAGGAGCACTGCCTGCAGCAAAATCTATAGTACCATCACTATAAAGAGTTAACAGGTCACTCCACAATTTCTTGTTTTTCTGAGAAGTTAAAGGTGAAATTTTCTTCAAAACCATCTTTCCATTTAAACCACTAATTATGGGAAGAATCAAGACCAAAGCTGCCTTTGGGGTAAAGATAACCGGCATCTTCCCGCTTTCTACAGGGACAATTTTATCTCCCCATTTTAAATTTTCAATTATCTCAGAAGTCAATTCCTTAGCATGAAGATTGTCTTTTCCCGACTCAAGAGAAGACTCAATTATCAACATATCTTGATCTTCGATTTGCTGAGCCATCACCGAATAGGCAATTGCAGTCTTATTGTAAGAAAAATTCCCTCCCCTGGAATTAAGATATTCTATCTCGCTATAATCTTTTAAAATAGTGACGTCGTAACGCAATTTTCGATTGAAATCTTTCATTCTTTCTATAATATCTTCGCCTACTTTTATCATCTCTTCGATGCCCTTGTTTGCTACTTTCCCGTCATATATATTTATATTTTTCTTTTCCTTATTCTCCCTTTTCGTTTCCCCTGGAAAATCAAAAGAAGCCGTTGAGCCAAATTCAGAAGTAGCCACTGCCTTTTCAACCATTAAATCAAAATCTTCACTTCCCGTAAATGAAGAAAATCCTATCCTCCCTTTATTTATCACTCGCAATGCCTTTCCTTCACTCTCAAAAATATCGATAGATTTTAATCTATTTACTTCAAAATTTACCGGAATAGTCTTGCTCTTGGCTTTAAATAGCTCAGCTGAGTCCACTTCCTTGCAGACTTGTTGTAATAATTTTTCCATCTCACTTACCCCCTACTACTACTTTTTTTATCCTAAGGTGAGGACTACCGAAAGACACAGGCAAAGGACCTTGCCCCGCTTTTCCGCATCCTCCGCCGGATTCAATCATCTTCAAATCATTTCCTACTCCCTCAATATTAAGAAGGGTGGTAAATAAATTCCCACTTAAAACTACATCTTTAACCGGCTCGGCAATCTCCCCGTCTCTTATCATAAAACCTTCCCCGGCACTAAAAGTAAACATCTCAAAAGTGGTCATCCCTCCATAGCAATCCTTGGCATAAATTCCCTCTTTTATTCCGGATAATAAATCTTTAAAAGGAACATCTCCATTTTCGATATAAGTATTGGTCATTCGAACAATAGGTTTAAACCGATAATTGAGAGCACGGGCGTTTCCGGTTGGCTCTTCCCCCATTTTAGCAGCAGTTTCC
>JAHIPN010000201.1 GCA_018894595.1 bacterium | reverse complement strand
AGTCTGACCCAAAGATAAATGTATGACTGTTTATTGTAAATTCATAGAATCGGGAACAAATAAGTAATTACTAAAAATTAAAGGATGTCATTATATCCAAAAAAATGGAATAGAAATCTGCATCTATTAAACAATTTTACCATTCGGTTAGGAAATAGAATATGGAAGAAAAAATAGATAAAACAAATATTGAAGACGATTCACCTCTTAAGTTTGTAAAAGAAGTAGCAAAATATTTTATGAATTTTTTAGATACCGACTTTAAAAAGGGAAGAATTCCCAAAAGGAATACTATTCAAAATACACAGAAAGGTTTAAAAGTAGGTTTTGACTTAAAAAAATATCCAAAACTTAAAAATAATCTTTTAACAATTTTGAATAATGGTTTTGAAAAGGAAGAATTAAAGATAAAAAAAGGGGAATATACTTGCAATATTCCAGATTCATTTTCTTTTTTGATTATTAATAAAATTGGAGACATTTCTGACGAAAATATTGAAATGGTAATTGATGAAACACAAAAAATTATTGAAGAAAATATAACTTATTACACTAAAGAATATGACAAGTTTTTAGAAGAAACACAAGAGCAAACAAAATATATTTTTACTAAAAATATAATCCTTCCTTTTTTAGACGAACTTGATAAACCACTTGAAAATTTAGATATAGCAGATGAAAATAGTAAATATCAACTTGAAACCGATATGGTTGATTCTTTATTTTCTCTTTTTGAAGAAAAATACAGAGAGGTATTACAAGGTGCATTTCAGAAAGCAGAAGATTTTAACATAAAAGATTCTTTACGTGAAATTATAAAATTACCCGAGATTAAAAATAATCTCATTAATTTTATAAAAAATATTGTTATTGGGGATGCTTTCTATGACACCTATCAGCTTTATAGAAATATTAGAATAATTGATAAAACAGAAATTTATGTATATTTTTATGAAATAGCTTTGGGAAAAATCAAGTTCCCCCTTTTTTACATTCCCATCACCATAAAAAGGGATGAAAATAAATTTACTTTTCAATTTGAAAAAAGACTTTTTATTAACACGAAGGCAATTAATTACGTAGTACAAGAATACAATTTGCAAGTTCAAAAAAAATCAACTTTAGCAGGTGAATTCGATAGAATTCTCTATATTAGTGAAGAAAATAATTTTTTATCAGTTCTGGATAACGTAATAAAAAAAATTGAAAATTTTTTTGAATTTAATAAACACATTGATTTAAGTAATGCAGAATTACAAAAAAGTGAAAATCTTATATGTTCTCTTTCTAACAAGTGTTACATATATTTATTTGATAAATCAGATGAAGCTTTAATAAATGATTATGAAGAAATATTAAACGATGATGGAGTAATTATTGACAATTTTTCTAAGTTGGTTAATGGATTTATTGAAGAAAATCCAAAACCTTATATGGAAGAGATTGACAAGGAATGGCAAGAAGAAAATATTCCACAAAGGCTTGTATTCGAAAGCCCAATTCCGCTCAATACCGAACAAAAACAAATTTTAATGGCACTTGAAAAACCAAGTTGCAAATATACCATTTTAGAAGGTCCTCCGGGAACAGGTAAGAGTCATACAATTACCGCTATCATATGCAAAGCAATTTTGAGTGGAAAGTCCGTCCTCGTTTTATCTGATAAAAAAGAGGCTTTAGACGTTGTTGAAGATAAAATTTCTACCACCCTCAACAAAATTAGAAAAAAAGACGATTATCAAAGCCCGATATTAAGGCTTGGAAAAACCGGAAATAAATTTTATAAAATAGTTCAAGGACAGGCAATTCAAATGATAAGAGAATTTTATTATTCCTATGAGCACAAAAAAAACGAACAAGATGATGCGATAAATAGTGCTTTATTTAAATTGAAGCGAAACATAAAAGAAAATATTGATCATTTCGAAGGAATCAGTTTTCAGGATATTGAATATTATTTTAAAAATATAGATATCTTTTCATGCATTCATTGGATCAATGAAGAGAATTTATCATTCTCTGAAAAAGATTTTTTTAGAATAAAAAGCACAATCCAAAAATTACAAAATGTCAAAGGATGTCCTTTTAAAACATCATCCATTACAAGAGAAAATCTTGATAATTTTGATGAATTACGCACATCCTTTACAAATTTGGAAAAAATAAAAGCATCCTTTCCTGATTTAGAAAGTTTCCAGAAAGTAATAAAAGAACTTGAAAATATTTCCTTTGAAAAAAGAAATAATATATTTCAGAATTTAAAAAATATAAGTAATTTATTTGATCTTTTAAATGAAGATTTTTCTAAATCAGAGTATTCATATTTTAAAAATATTAATGCCGAATCGTCTTTATCAGAAATCCAAAAAGAAGAATCTATACTCAAACAGACAGAAGAAATGGCAAAATTATCAAATCAGTATTTCGAAACGCATTTAGATAAATTAGATCATCTTGAAAATTTTATTATACCGAAAGAATTTTCAATTTTCGAAGCAATTACAGAGTTTGATAATTTTATAAAAGAATTGCGGAAACTACATAAACCAGTTCTTGGATATTTATTTAAAAAAGAGAAAATGAGTGAACTTTCCAGAAAACTAAAGAAAACATATCATTTTTTCAACATAAAAAAGCCTCAAAGATATATAAAAATGCTTTTAGATATTTACGATTTATATGAACATGTTTATTCAAAACTTTACGGAAACGAAAATATAGAAGAAATTTTTAGAAATACAATAATATTTTTAATTGAAAATAATAAACAAGAAAAAAAGGAAATATATAATAAAAATAAAGATAAATTACATTTAATTTCAAACGAGATTGGAATACTCCGAGAATTTAGAGATATAAAAATAAGTGAAATAAAAAAATATATAACTTTAATTAATCTTATTTATTTTGAAAAGAATATTCAATATTTGCATTCAAAGTTAGATACTTGTAATTTAATGTTAGATGTTTCTTCGCAACACTTATTATACGAAAACACCGAAAAAGATATTAAGTTTTTAGAATCCAGCATAGGATTTCTTGAGAAATTAATTGAGATCGAAGAAGATCTTCGATCTGTCGAGAGTTTTCAAAAAAATAATTTGCAAAGTGCAAAAGAAATTGGATTAGATGTTACTCTTACAAACATAAGTGATATTCAATGTTCATTATTGACTTATCCAGATGAATTTATTCTAAATTATTTTAATTACAAGAAAATTGAACAAAAACTAGAAAAACAATTTAATGACCTACCGAAAGATATTTTTTCTGATTCAGTTGTAGAGATAGAAGATCTCATTACTGCTAAAATGACCTATTTTTTAGATAAAAGAATTATTGAATATACTGATAATTATGCAGGTGAAGTAAATAATTTAAAGGATATTATTAAGAAAAAGAAGAAATTTCCAAGACTTTTATTCCAAAATCTCAAGAAAGCATTTCCATGTATTTTATCAGGAATTCGCGATTATGCTGAATTTATTCCATTGGAAAAAGATCTATTTGATTTAGTAATTATCGATGAAGCTTCTCAAGTAAGTATTGCCCAGGCTTTGCCGGCTATTATCCGGGGAAAACAACTCATTGTTCTTGGCGATGATAAACAATTCTCAAATGTAAAAGCAAACAATGCGAGCACTGTAACAAATAACGAATTAAGAAAGAAAGTCCAAAATACTTTTCGCAAGGAAAGGCTTAACGGGGAAGATGAATATGGTTGGATGCCAAAAGTTGAAGAAAATTTTAATATAAAAAAATCAATTCTAAAATTTTTAAGATTTATTAGAAATTATGAATGCCAACTAAAAAAACATTTTCGTTGTTATCCGGAAATCATTTCATACTCAGATAAATATTTTTATAAAAATTCATTACAATGTATGAAAATTAGAGGAAAATCAATTGAAGATGTAATAAAAATTGATATTATTGCCCATGATGGCAAATTTGATGAAACAAAGAATACCAATGAATTAGAAGCAGAATTTATTATTGGTAAACTTAAAGAATTTGAAGCGAATAATATAGAACAAAGTATTGGAATTATTAGTCCGCATAGAGAGCAGGTAACCTTGCTTTTTGATAAGATCAATGATTTGTATATAAGGGATTGGCTTTTTGAAAAGTGTAAATTAAAGATAATGACTTTCGATACTTGCCAGGGCGAAGAAAGGGATTATATTTTTTATTCGATGGTAGCAACAAGAGAGAAAGATCGATTAAATTGGATTTTTCCAAAAAATCTAGAAGATAGCGTTGAAAGAGAATCTATAAAAGCACAAAGAATGAATGTTGGTTTTAGTCGTGCAAAAGAAACTATTCATTTTGTTTTAAGTAAGCCCATTGAGGAATATCAATATGAAATTGAAAAGGCGTTGATACACTATAAAAATGAATTAGAGAATGGTAAAAAATTGCGTATTGGTGGAACCGACAAAAAATCCCCCATGGAAAAGGAAATTCAAAATTATTTTTACCAGACCTTATTCTATAAAAACAATAAAGAAAAAATAGAATTCATTCCACAATTTCAAGTTGGAGAATATTTAAAACAAATTAATAAAGATTATAATCATCCACTTTACAAAATAGATTTTCTTCTTATCTATAATGACCAAAAAGTTGTAATTGAATATGATGGGTTTAAAGAACACTTTACTGATTCGGAGGAGGTTAATGAGTCAAATTATAAATATTATTTGAAAGATGACGATATCTATCGGCAAAAAATATTGGAAGGTTATGGATATAAATTTATAAGAATAAATAAATTTAATATTGGGAAAAACCCAGTGGAAATTCTAAACGAAAGACTGGAAAATATTGTAAAAAAAAAGTCCAAAGTTCAAAAGAAATTGAAGAATTAAACAATGGAATAGAAAAATTAAAAAAAAGAACCCACAGAATATGCACTAAATGTAAAAAAATACTCCTAACAGAATATTTCCCTTTTAAATCAATTGATTTATGTTTGGATTGTTGGGAAGAAGAGCGTCATAGGTCGCTGCATATCTTTAGAAAAAAATTAAATTATTACAATAATTACACTCCAAAGCAAAACAGACATGGGAAATCACACAATAATATTAGCGTATCGTGGTGTCCTTATTGTTATTCTCCTCGAGTTGAAAAAAAAGGAATAAGAAACGGAAAACAAAGGTGCTATTGCAAAAATTGCGGCAAAAATTGGACTTTTGAAATACCATTGGATAATAACCAAAAAGGAACAAAAAATGAAAGTGATGGTTTTTATAGGGAAACTTCTCTTAGAGAAATATGGGAGTATTTAAAATTGCAAGAAACATTTCATACACCAATTACATTTTATTATCGCAATGATGTAAAGCCAAGAAAAATATATGATTATTATCTAGATAAAAATTATATTAATGTAAAAACAGAAAAAGGGTATCACATTAAGTTTCTTGTAAATAAAATTAGGAAAATATAGCGCGGGCATTAATTTATTTTTTTAGGGAGATTTCTTTAAAAAATTAAAATTATAAACTGATAAAAATAAAGATTAATATAAATATTAATTAAAAAAAATGTTAGGAGAGCTTGAATGGTTTCATCCGGAAAAATTAAAGAAACAGCAACGAAATATGTTGCGAAGGATTACAACATAAATACAATACAAACAAAAAGTAAAACACCAGAGGAAATATTAAATCTATTTAAAGAGAAAAGTATCGATGAAGAGTGGGCTTTTGCTGAATATAAGCCATCTGATACTGGAAAGTGGACACATGGTTACCATCGTTACCCCGCTAAATTTATTCCCCAATTAGTTGAAAAATTAATTGATGAATATATAACTAGCAAAGATGCCCATATAGATGATCCATTTATGGGATGCGGCACTACTATTGTTACCGCTATATCCAGAGGTTTTAAAAGTAGCGGCACCGACATAAATAAAATATCTTCTCTAATAACTAAAGTAAAATCTACACCCATAGAACCTTCTTATCTTGATGAAAAAATAAAAAACCTATTAGTAAAGTTGGAATTTTTAGCGGATTCCCAAGCTCATAATTTATTTTCTAACGCAAATATAGAGCCTCTAATTCCCCAAAAACATTTAGAACGGATTAATTACTGGTTTAGCGAACAAAATAAAAATGAATTAGGAATGATATTAAGAACAATTTACGATGAAGAAGACGAAACAGTCCGAGATTTTTTCCTCATCGCATTTAGCCATATTTTAAAAAATTGTTCAATATGGCTTCAGGCAAGCACCAAGCCCACCAGAGATTTTAAGAAAAAACCTGCTAAGCCCTATATTGTATTAAAAAGGCATTTAAAAAAAATGCAGAGAGGAAACAATAATTTTTATCAAGTTACCCCACAAAAAATTAAAGAAAATATAAAACAATATCTAAATATAAAAATACAAGATGCAAAAACCCAACCCACATCTAGCAATGAAGTAGACTTAATAATTAGTTCAAGTCCTTATGTAACTAGTTATGAGTATGCAGATCTGCACCAACTTTCTACTATCTGGTTAGATTTTGTAGACAACCTATCTGAGTACAGGAAAGAATTTATCGGGTCTGCACATAAATATAGTAATAATAAAAAGTTAAAAAGTAATATAGCACAAGAAATTATCATTAAAATGCAAGAAAAAAATAAAAAAATGGCGGATGAAATCAGAACTTTTTTTATTGATATGCAAGAAGTGTTTGATGAAAGTTACCGTATCTTAAAAAACGGAGGAAGGTGTTGCTATGTAATTGGCGATACTTCTTTAAAAGGAGTAAATATTTTAAATGCCGAAGTTTTTGCGGAAAGCTTACAGTATTCAGGATTCATTATCGACAGAATAATAAAAAGAAATATTCCCTCAAAAATATTACCT
>JAHIPN010000200.1 GCA_018894595.1 bacterium | reverse complement strand
TCCACTGGCTTATCTTGTCAGTTCCCAGTGCAAACATCCGGACCTGGCAGTGGCTTTGATTGCTAAGGTTACTAATTACGGACCAAATACCCGTCATGCTGTTGCTAGCACTCACCTGGGGATCCTTAAGGGTCAGACAGAATATAAGTTCTACAAGGAGTCTCGTTTGCTGAGAGAGGCACTTTACATGTTAGATTACACTACTTTCCTACCTAATAATCCTGACTGGGGACCCTATTCCACGGTAACTTACGAAGCTTTGGCGGCGGTAGTAAGTGGTGATTTTACACCAGAAGAAGCAATGGATTTTGTATTAGAAGGACTTCAACGTGAATTAGGAGATAAGGTAATCATTAAATGAGTAAGAATTTACAACTGGAGAGGGAACAGAGTTCCCTCTCCAGTTTTTTAACCACAAAATCATTTTTTTCTCAATTAAAGAGCTGGTTATTACCATACACCTTTCTCGCCCCTACTCTTATAGGAGTAACCTTGTTCTTTTTTATTCCCTTAGTTATGGTTTTTATTTTAAGTTTTACAGATTTAGATATGACAAATTTTGGAATACTTAAATGGTGGCAGCCTACAAACTGGACCTTAGATAACTATGTGAAGATCTTTACTAATAGGTTCTTTCCCAAGATTCTAAAGAATACTCTTATATATGTGAGTATGACCTTAATTTTTTTCAATGTGGGAATGGCTTTGGTTATTGCCTTGATTACTACAAACATCAACAGGCGGGTTGGTTTTGCCTTCCGATTAGTATGGCTTCTGTGCCGTATTACTCCGGTAGTCGTCTATATTATGATGTGGAAGGCTTTAGCTGGGCCTAATCCTATGGGGGTTATAAATAAGCATATTCTTGGTCCCTTGGGCATAGGCGGAGGGGAATACCTACTTAATACCCATCCCTGGATTTTTGTTATTTTGGTCAATGGTTTTATTGGAGCCTCCTTTGGGATGATCCTCTTTTCTTCCGCCATTGAAGCTATACCTAAGGATTATATGATAGCTGCCAAAGTAGATGGAGCTTCAACCTGGCAAACCATTCGTTATGTTACTATTCCTATGATCAAATGGCCCCTGCTTTTTGTTACTACTTATCAGACTCTATCGCTTTTAACCTCCTTTCAACAGATCTTGCTTCTTACAGATGGAGGTCCTAAGCTTTACCAAACTGAGGTCTGGTCTTTAACTGCCTATCACCGTGCTTTTACCAGCTATTTCGGGAATACTCAATGGGGTTACGGTTCAGCCTGGGCGGTTATCCTGGTAATTATCGGGGTAACAATGGCTATTATATACTTGCGTGTATTCAAGTTCAGCGAGTTGATGCAAGAACCGAAGATCGAGCAACTATAATGGAATATATAAGTGAAAGGAACATAAAATGAGATTAAAGATATTCCGACAAGGGTTTAAACCTGTTCTTGCTTATTTGGCTTTGATTGTATTTAGCGTGCCCATCTTCCTGGGCTTTTTGTGGTTAGTTATTACAACATTTTCGACCAGGACAGAGGGACTAAAGTCATTGGGGTGGACCTTGAACAATTGGAGTTTCTTGTGGAAGTCACCTTTTGGTCCTGAATTTCAAAGTATATGGTTTGTGACTCTCAATACCTTCCTCCTTGCTATAGTTATGACCACTATGGTAGTTTTTGTTTCATCAACGTCTGCTTACGCTTTATCGAGGATGAAGTTTGCAGGAAGGAAGGGGTTTCTCTCCGCAACTCTAATACTGCACGCCTTCCCGAGTGTGACTCTATTGATTCCAATTTATTTTATATTACGTTGGATAACGGAGATCCCTATTATCGGACGAGGTCTCCCTCTCATCGGTGGTTTTGGTTTTAATACTATAGGTGGAGTAGCTATCGTAATGGTAGCTTTCCAGCTTCCATTTGGTATATGGATAATGAAAGGCTTTTTTGATAATGTTTCCTGGGATATGGAATGCTCTGCTTTAATTGATGGTGCTTCCCGTTTTCAAGTTTGGTGGAAAATTATGATGCCTAATATTAAACCAGGCATTGCTGCATTATCTATTTTTACTTTTATTTCTGGCTGGAATGCCTATCTTATTCCATATACTTTCACTGTGGGACGTGCTGGAAAGTCAACGGTTTTATCTGTTTATCTAAAGAATTTTATGGGTGAATCTGTAATGACCGAGTGGAACATGGTTGCAGCTGTTGGATTATTTCAACTCATTCCGGTATTAATCTTTTTCTTGTTTACTCAAGAAGCCTTGCTCAATATTTATGGTGGAGGATCAAAGGGTGGAGCATAATAAAGTGAGACTTAAAACGAGATTGTCGCAGAATATTTTCTATTATTGTTAATTTTTAGTATTAGTTTTAATTATTTTAAATAATTTTTATATAGTACTTGTATATGAATTTGATTGTGCTATAATGTGAAATAATAAATAAAAATATTTATGGTTTGAAGCTAAAACTATGCATATAAAAGGGATTGGAATAAATATAGATTCCCCTACAATAGATGGAGACTTAGATTTATTAGAAGAGACCTTAGGTAGTTTTCAGGATATAGGATTTGACTATGTAGAGATACCTGTCCATGGAGTCGATGCTATCTTTAAAGGGAGACTTAATTGGCTGCAGACCAGGGTAATTGCAGACATCCTGAAGAAATTTAAGTTAAAATACACTGTTCATGGTCCCAATTTATTAAATCTAATGGATCCCAGCAATTTTCAGTTACAAAAGGATATCTTTAAGTCGGGAATTGAGTTTACTAATGCTATAGGCGCAGAAATTTTTGTATACCATAGTGGAAAAATTCCTTTACAGGAAGAGATTAAAGGTGAAGGCATCAGGAAAAATAGTTTTTTAAAATTGCCTTCTCCAAAAAAGATCGATAGATTAAAGAAGATAGAAGTAAAAACCTTGCAAGAATTAGCTTCCTTTGCTAAAGATTTAGGAGTGACTATAGCTATTGAAAATACC
>JAHIPN010000199.1 GCA_018894595.1 bacterium | reverse complement strand
TTATATTATGGGAGTTGCCAGCATTACTCCTGCCTTTCCCAGGATAGTTAAAGATCTGAATATATCTGCCAAAGATGTCGGGCTTTTAATTAGTGTTTTTTCCTTCCCCGGCATTCTGTTAACTCCTTTTTTAGGAGTAATTGCCGACCGATGGGGTAGGAAGAGGATAATTATTCCCTTTCTGATGCTATTTGGTATAGCTGGAGGATTATGTTTTTTTGTACGTGATTTTAAACTATTGTTGATATTGCGTTTAATTCAAGGGATAGGAGCAGCTCCCCTGGGCTCTTTAACTGTTACCATTATCGGGGATCTTTATTCCAAAAAAGAACTCATAGCCGCAATGGGATATAATTCCAGTATTCGAAGTATGGGTTCAGCAAGTTATCCGGCTATTGGCGGAGCTCTGGCGATGATGGGCTGGCATTACCCCTTCATCTTACCTGTAATAGCTATTCCAATAGGATTTTTTGTATTATTCAATCTAAAAATTCCGGAACCTGAAAATGAACTTCATATTAGAGAACATCTGAATATCGTCTGGAAAAAATTAAGAAATCGCCAGGTTGTTGGACTTTTAGTTATTGGTATTATTATCTTTGTTATGCTTTTCGGCTCGTACATGACCTGTTTTCCTCTTTTATTGGGAAATTCATTTGCTGCATCCCCCCTTATTATCGGTTTGATTATGGCTAGCGTATCTCTTATTGCTGCCCTTACCTCTTCCCAACTGGGAAAAATTACCAAGCTCTTTTCAGAAAAAACTATTCTGAAAATATCTTTTATTCTCTATACCATGGCTTTATCAATAATTCCTTTTATCCCTCGGATTGAACTATTTTTTATTCCTGTTCTTATTTTTGGGATTGCTCATGGTATGAGTATTCCGGTTATTCAAGCCCTCTTTTCAGGGGCGGCCCCCCTGAAATACCGGGCTACTTTTATGTCAATAAGTGGGATGACTTTCCGGGTGGGTCAGACTCTGGGACCGTTTTTGATGGGGCTGGTTATAGGTGTTTGGGGAATAGGTGGAGCGTTTTATGCTGGGGCAGGATTATCAATAGCTATGTTTATAATAATGTTTATGTTAAAATAATCTAAAATAGAACTGACTCCATTTTAAAATAAGAGGGAACTATGAGGCTAACTGTAAAAGATGTAGATAAATGCATTGGCTGTCAGAGTTGTATGTTTGCCTGTGCCAGGAGAAAAGGTGAGGCAGGTTTAGCCAGATCCAGTATAGGCATAAGGTCTGCCGGGGGGATGGAACGAGGATTTATCGTAGTGGTCTGTCGGGCCTGTTCTGACCCACCCTGTGCCAGAGTATGCCCTACTGGTGCCTTAGTCCCCAAAGAAGGTGGAGGGGTAAAGCTGGATATTACCAAATGTATAGGATGCGGTTACTGTAAAGATGCCTGTATTATAGGAGCCATATTTTGGGATGATGAAATTAATAAGCCGATGGTCTGCACCTATTGCGGTTATTGTGCGAAATTCTGTCCCCATGAGGTGTTAGAATTGGAAAAGGGGGATGACCGAAATGTTTAAAGATGATGTCCTGGCCAATGTTCTTTATATAGATCTTTCTCAGAAGAAATATTGGGTAGAAAGAAGAGAAGATATTTTCGAAAAATATTTAGGGGGCGCGGGAGTGGCTATCCAGCTTCTTAAAGAAGAATGTCCCGCCGGCTGTGACCCTTTAGGCCCGGATAATCCTATTATATTTGCGGTGGGTCCCTTGACCGGTTTGTTCCCTCTGGCTTCAAAGACTGTAGCTATGTTCAAATCCCCTCATACTGGAAATTTAGGGGAGAGCCACTGTGGAGGAAGGAGTGCGGTAGCTCTTCGTTTAGCCGGATACGGGGCAATGGTAATAAAAGGAGCAAGTTGTACTCCTTTGTATTTAGCCATTCATGGTGACCGAATCTATTTCAGGGATGCTTCCGCCTTATGGGGGATGACTAACAGTTTTACAGTAGGGAGAATTATCCGACAAAACGAACCAGCTGGCGGATTAAGGACTATTATGCGGATAGGTGGAGCTGGGGAAAAATTAATTTCTTATGCCTGTGTTACTACTGAGACCTACCGGCATTTTGGCAGGTTAGGATTAGGTGCGGTATTTGGCAGTAAAAAATTGAAGGCAGTAGTAATATCCGGTAAACATTCTCTTCCTACCAGGGATATAACCCAATATCGGAAGATATATGACCATATTTATAAAGAGGCTACTTCCTCACCGGTGATGAAGAAATATCATGACCTCGGGACTGCTGAGAATATCCTTCCCTTAAACGAATTGGGTGGACTTCCTACCCGCAATCTTAAAGAAGCGAAGTTTGAAGGAGCCTCGAATATATCCGGAGAGAAGTTGGCTGAGGGATATTTGGGTCGACGTTTGGCCTGTTCACACTGTCCGGTAGGCTGTATTCACATTGCTGCGCTCAGGGAGCCTTATGAGGATGAATCATATTTCTATAAAACATCCATGATTTCTTATGATTATGAACCTATTTATGCCCTGGGGTCAATGCTGGGTATATCCGATGCAGAAGGACTCTTAAAACTGATTGACCAGATAGAAAGATTAGGCCTGGACTCTATGAGCACCGGGGTAATTTTAGCCTGGGCTACAGAGGCTCAGGAGAGAGGGATTATTTCTGAAAAAGAGACTAATGGCCTCAAATTTAGCTGGGGAGACCATTCCTCTTATATCAAAGCAGTGCAATTTATTTTTAAACAACCGAACCAGTTCTATCAGGCACTGGCCCGGGGAGTCGAATATGCTGCCCAACAATATGGAGGAGAAGATTTCGCCCTTGCTTTTGGTGGTAATGAAATGGCTGGATACCATACCGGTCCGGCTGCCCACATCGGCCTTTTAATTGGGGCAAGGCACAGTCATCTGGATAATGGCGGATACAGTATAGACCAGAAGATTTTGGCCAAAGAAAAAACTACTCCCGAAAAATTAGCTAAAGAGTTGTTAACCGAGGAACGTTGGCGTCAGATCCTCTCCAGTCTGGTAGTATGCTTTTTTGCCCGGGGGATATATGGAGCAGACATTATTACTCGGGCTCTTTATTCTGCTGGCTATGATATTACTTCCGAAAAACTTCTCAGAATTGGAAAGGAAATACATCAGGAAAAATACAGATTTAAAATTCAGGAAGGATTTTCACTGGATAATTATCGTTTGCCTGAACGTATCTTTGAAACCCCTTCTTTAGTGGGTAAAATTGACAAGAATTTTGTGGACAAAGTGGTGAAGTGTGTTAATAATGAAATTTTTAAATAATTTCTTTAAAATTTAAAACTATTAAAAGTTTATCAAAGGACAGCTATTCCTTGACAAAGTCCACTAACAAAAGAATTTTTAAGTAAGATAGAATAATATACCTAAAAAATGAGAGATACTTCCACCCAGGACAAATATATGCCAGATGGGGTGGTGATAAGGTAATCTTTTCCATAAGTAAAATATTATTCCCAAAATATAACAAGCTCCTCCGATAAAAAGCCAGATAATCATCCCCCGGGGAACCATCTGTATCATGGGTTTGAAGGCAATGACAATAATCAATCCCATAGCAACATAAGATAAGACCAATAAGGCTTTAAGTTTGTCAAGAAGAAGTATGGTTACAACGATGCCTCCTATAGCTATACCCCAAACGATACCGAAGAGAGTCCAACCCCAGGCTCCCCGCATAAAGGTAAGGGTAATAGGGGTGTAGCTCCCTGCAATAAGAAGATAGATTGTTGAATGGTCCAGAATTCTAAAAATATTTTTTATCTTTGGGTTTATGAAGCTATGATAAAGGGTGGAAGAAAGATAAAGCAAGACCAGTGTAGCTCCATATATACTGAAACTCACTATTCGCCAGGCATCACCGCGTCTACTGGCAAGAACTACCAAAATT
>JAHIPN010000198.1 GCA_018894595.1 bacterium | reverse complement strand
ATCTTCACCGGCCCTTATTGCCCCAGCATCACAGGCAATCAGCGTAATCTCTATGGCAACTTTTGTTCCGGACCCAAACAGATAAAGTGTTTGGGCAATCACCTGGGCTACATTGAAACCACCAGGGACATTGATTCCCCTGAAAACCTCAGTAGCTTGAATGATCCAGTTGACACCCATATCCTTAAGCTCTTTACGTACTGGTGAATCATGGTCTATGCCACTGGGATACTCCTTTGCTCCCGTTTTAATTTCATATTCCCTTTGCATTTTTTCGGACATAGATCCAACATCCCAAACTACCTCATCACGATCGGTCACAACTATTATCTCATAGTCTTTAGTTCCCAACTCTTTAACAGCTCCCTTTGCACTATCACCTGTGGATGATGCTACTACTATTTTTTTAACTCCCAACTCTTTCGCTCTTTTCTTAACCGATTCAAATAACTCATCCATATTTTTACCTCTCTATTGTTTTACCTTCAATTTCAGATAACCTTTTGGGTATTTCCGACAAATTTGAATAGGAACAGTTCTCTTGACATTCTTCATTAAAAAGATTTTACAACTATAATTTACTACAGATATTGGTATGATTTACTAATTTCGTCCAGAGACAAGAAGTTACCAAAGGCAATTTGGAAAATCTTTGGCTTCCTTATCATCCGTCGTTAGCCGCCGTCTCGCATCCCTTGATATCTACCATCGGCACACCATTATCCAAGTCCCACTTTGTCTTTAACAATAGCCATATTGTCAAGGGGTTCTTTTGACACTTTCAGGCTCGCAGCATTTATACCCTTGATACTTCACCGTTTTTTATTTTCAGCACCTCACCAAAAAATTTGATTTCATCGTCATTTACAATTATTCCATCACCATCCTTACAGGCATAAATTATTGAATTGCTTTTAATAGAATATTTCTTTAAATCTTCTAAATATTGTTTCATGTTATGGTCAAGATGAGGAAAAAATTCAAAATCAACTAAACCTAAAGCTTTATAATCTTTCAAACCAATGGTGTTTTCATTATGGAGAGTAGTTATGTTAATTGTTTTAGACATCATAATACTCCCAGCACTAACTCCAATTAAAATACCACCTGTCCGAACATACTCTCTTAATTTTGGTAGAAACTTACGTTTTTTAAGAGAATTGAGAAAGTAATAGGTGTTGCCTCCTGAAAGAAAGATGGCATCACAAGCAAGCAGCTCATCAATTTTTCTCTCGTCATATTCTTTATCAACATCAAAATAAAGCATATCAGTAATTCCGAACTGCTTATACCACTCCACTTTTTCATTAAAATATCTTCTTTGTAGGTCTGATTGGGAGGGGATATAAGCTAATCTCGGACTTTTTTTACCTAACAGTTCTATAAAAGCTAAAACAACTTCTTTGTGGTCATGAACTTGGTCGCTGTGTAATACTAATTTTTTCATAATCGATTGCACCTAGAAATAAAATTTATTTAAGATAACGTTTTAAGTATTTGCAACGTTGTCGTCCTGCAGGGTTGACGCACTGTTTCCAATATCAATCATAAGTTTCCTTACTGCAGATAGTGTGACCAATATTACCTTAAGTTTTTTTACCAATATACAATAAATGTTCACAACTTGCCCAAGTCACAGGTTCCGTTGAAGTTTGATAAATAATATCAAGCCATTTCTGAAATGCCTCTTCAGACAAAGAATTTATTTTTTCTTCGCTTTGTGAGGGAATTCCTTCTACTCCAGATAGTACTAATTTTTCTAAATTAAATTGATTCATAAATTCTTCTATTTTATTTGGATTTATAAAATATGCTGTTGTAAATCCAGGATTATCTTCAGATACAATATTTCTTCCATCTTTGAGATAATTTAATAGATTTTCCTTATTATCTATAATTTTTTCAGGATATTTTTTTATAATGTCTATCATTGGAGCATAGGCAGAAATAAATGTAACAAATAATAAGCCGCTATCTTTAAGTACCTCAAGACATCCTTGAATAGCTTTAATTCTATCCTTTTCCTCCGTTAAATGATATAAAGGACCCATACATAAAACAACATCATATTGCTCTGATATATGTTCGGTTATATCCAAAACATTACCGTGTATAAATTTTTCTATTTTAACATCCTTTTCCGTAATTCTTTCTTTTGCAATTTTAATATTTTTTGATGATATATCAAATAAAGTTACCTTATGACTTTGTTCTGCTAAAAATAATGTATATCTACCAGGTCCCCCTCCAACATCTAAAATCTTTGCTTTTTTAGTGATATAATTTCGCATATACCTTTTTGTAATCTCAAATTCAATTTTATGACGATTAAGTCGTTCCCATTCATCTTCTGAATATTTATCATAATACTGTTCAACTATATCCAATATAATTCAACTCCTTAAAAACATAATATTTACAGGAAAGTAATAAAAGTGCGACAAAGGACTGTCCTGTCATATTATATCCAAAACTAAAATCAGGAATGGCTCTTAAAAATGAACTCCGCCATCGGAATTAATTACTTGTCCTGATATCCATTGAGCTTCATCACTAACGAGCCAGGCTATTAATCTTGCAGCATCCTCTGGCTGTCCCCACCTGCCTTGTGGTTCTTTATCAAGCACTGCTTGATAAATTTCGGGGTAATATCTCTGATAATCAACGGTATCAGTTGCTCCGGGATTAACAGTATTTACCGTTATACCCCGTTTGACAAGAGTGTATGATATACTTTGAGTGAGCTGATGAAGCGCACCTTTTGAAGCCACATATGATAATTCATCGCACATAGGAGAAAGGTGTTGTCCTGAAGTCATCATGACAACCCTCCCACCTGGACGGTTGTCACCATGGCGTATACTCCATTCCTTTATTAATAAAAGAGTCGCCCTTACATTAACATTCATATGTGTATCAATGTTTTCAGCTGTAAGGTCTTCCAACTTACCTTCCAACCAATATGCATGATTAGCAACTAGAATGTCTATGTTTGAAAAAGTTTGAAACGCTTTTTCAACAACTCTTCTTGGTGCTTCAGGGTCATTAAAGTTGTCTTCGATATGCTCAACTCTATGCCCATGATTCTTGAGTTCAGTTAATATCGATTCGATTCCATTAGGTTCTGCGCCCCAGGGGAAACCTTCATCATAAGGAGAATAAGATTGAATAAAGAGATCCGCCCCATCTTGGGCTAAACGAGATGCAATTGCAAAACCAATTCCCTTCCGACGACTAACCCCAGTTACTAATGCAATTCGTCCTTCTAATGGTTTATTTGATTTATTTGTCATGAGCGTCCTCCTTTCTCTTGTAAAAGTCAACATTTTCTTCAACTTTACATATTTCCCAAAGATTTCGTCTAACGTCCCGCCGGTTTAAGAAATTGCGAAGCGGAGTAGAGCAATTTGGATGAGCAACGAAGGAGCGAACCCTAAACCTGCTGTTAGATGAAGTCACAGTACATTATCTTTCATATAACTGCCTTATATATTTTTCTATTACAGAAATAGAATCATTTGGATATTTAACATTCATTGTCATTGTTAATTCATATGCAAGCCTTTTAAATAACTCGATCATTCCAAATAAACTATCCCATGTATCGCTTTTATCGTATCTTGAAAAGCACTTCTTGAAGGATTCTTTAATATCTATATCTACGTGGGTTTCAAGATTTTTGCCTTGCGAATGAATTTTGTTGTTGTTCCAATCATATTTACTCGACTCATTCCATAATATAATTTGAAGCATAAACCCTTTTATAGGACCATTTTCTAATATTTTCGCAAACCATAATCTATCTCTTTTTAAATACTTTGCAACACTGCATGCTTCAAACCAGAAATTATATATTGTTGTTAATAATTCATCTTCTGTTGGTTGGGTTATTATAAAACCATCGTAATTAGGCAATATAATATTACCAGTAACCTTATCTTTATCGAGAAGTATTTCATAACCGTTTCTATAGGATTCTGGTAGAATTCTATTTTCTATAATTTCATACAATACATTGATAGGCCAGAAGGAAAAATCAACTCGGGGATTATTTTTATATAAAACTAATCGAGTAGGAATTTCTATATTCTTATAGAAAAACTTTTCTTTCTGATAAACCAATACTTGATCAAAATTATTTATCCAACTGTTATCTGAAGTATACTTATCAGGATTAACTACAAAAACATTTAAATCATAATCCGACAGTTCATCAGTTTGTGAATTCGATGCTCGCGATCCTTCAAGAATAAGAGTTCGAATCTCAGATTCATTTTCAGCCCAGTTTACTATTTTATTTAATATGCTATGATTCACAGTTTTTCACTCCCTTGCACTTCGATTTTGTCTAATATTCCAGGTATTTGCGGAGTTACCATAATTGGCGCAATTTATCCGAAAGCAGAAACCGTGATAATAGGCAATTTGGAACGGAGTGGCTTTAGCCCTGTAACCGCAAATATCCTTTTATACGAAGTGCCGCTATTTTTTTACAATCCTCCCCGAGAATGAATTATCTGACCTGTTATCCACTGCGCTTTTTCTGATATCAGAAATTCTATTAGATTAGCTACATCTATAGGTTGTCCAAGTCGCTTCATAGGAGCATTTTTTAAAATTTCCGATTTTAATTCTCTCGACATCCAACCGGTATCAGTAGCACCAGGATCTACTGAATTTACAGTTATCCCCAATCCTGCCACTTCTAAAGAAAGACTGTTAGTAAAACGATTCATTGCAGCTTTTGTCGCACTATACGCTAAATTCCCAGGATTAGGTTCTGTTACATAACCAGAAGTTAATGTAATAATTCTACCTTGTGAATAATTTTTATTCTGGCGATATCTTTTTACAAATTCCTGAGAAAGTAACATAGGGGCTCGTAGGTTAATATAGTAATGTTTGTCAATTAACTCCGCTGTTAATGAATCAATATTAGTATCAATAAAAAAACAAGCATTATTTATTAGTCCATAAACAGGTCCAATTTCTTTTTCAACTGTATCAAAAATCTTTGCAATCTGTGCAATATCGCTAAGATCACATTCATAACTACTGAATTTAACAGGAAATTTTGAAATCTCTCTTGCTATCACTTGTATATCAGTATCATCTTTTTTCCATTTTGGCATATCTTGATCATAAGGCCTATAATAGGTAGTAAATATATTATATCCAACAGATGCTAATCTAATAGCCATGCTTGCACCAATTCCGACTTTTCTACTTACTCCTGTAATTAATACTGTCTTATTCATATTAAATTTTCCTTGCAGTTATGAATAACCTCTGTGCTCCAAATTGAAAAGCATCTTTTGATAATGACCCAAACGCCACGAAATGCTCAAATCCATTTTGTCTCAATAAGTTAATAACTTCTTTATAAGTATAAATTCTAATACTGCTATGATAAGTCGCCTGCTTTTTTTGTCGGATAAATGTCCAATCTACCTCTACCCGTCCAGTTATGTGATCCCAAATTCTATCTTCTAATACGATAGTATCTCCTATCTTGTTCCACCCCTTTGATTGGTATTTTGGAAAGAGTGTCTCAGCAACCAGGATATCTAAAAGAAAAACCCCGCTTCTCTTTAATGATCGGCTCACTGCCTTAATGAATTCCGCATCTCCCTCATCATCAAGATAGCCGAAACTTCCCCACATGCAGAAAGCAGCATTGAATTTATTTTCCCATGGTATTTTGCGCATATCTCCATGATGCCAAATGATATCCAGTCCTCTTTTGTCAGCTTTTTCTTTTGCCTCTTTAAGGAAACTTTCATTTATATCAACCCCGCTCATTTTGTATCCACGAGAAGCCAATTCAATAGTTAAACGACCTTCCCCGCACGGTACGTCAAGTATCTCAGCGGAAGGTTTAACATTAAGAACATCTTCAACAAAATCTGCTTCTTTCTGGTTTTGTTCGGGAGTATGGACAAGTGGTTGGACATGTTGCCAGGTCCCCTTGAAAAACTTCTGCCACCATTCAAGATTAGAGTTCATAGATTTCTCCTCCTTTAAGGATGATTTCAGCTAACGTTCCGAGCTTATACGACGTTCGACGTAGTCGAATGTGCCAAAGGGCGAAGCCCGCAGCGTATATCCGCTGTTATGTGCAATACTATTTCGTACTATTAGTTAAAGGGATTCTCTATTAACGTAATATCTTTAGTTGTTGGATTAAGACTAACCATACACCCTAAAGGTAAAATTAACTTCGGATCAGTATGACCAAAGTCCATATCAACAATTATAGGAATATCACTCACATTAAACTCATCCCTTATTACATTTAAGATAATTTTGTTAAGTTCCTCTTTTTCTTTAACCGAATAATCTTTTGCTCTGCCAAAAACAACACCCTTTAGCTTCTCGAGTATTCCTTGAATACCATAATTTCTTAGCATGTATCCTACTTGACTTGGTAAAGGCTTTTCTTCAGATGTTTCAAAAAACAAAATCTTATCATTCCAGAAAGTTTTATCGGGCCAATAATTGGTTGACTTGATGAATTCTAAAACTTCGATGCAGCCACCCCAAAGACGACCTTGTGTAATTTCATTTCCTTGTAAGAAAGTCCACCCATTTTCATTATTAAAAAATTCCGTACACTCTCCCAGAGTATCCTTATTGCTCCAATCTTTATAGCCATTAGTCCACTTTGCATAAGGAGTATAATTATAAGGAAAACGATTTGCAAATAAAATTCTTTTAATATGTTCTATGCACTGAAAAGGAAGATGTTTAAGCTGTGCAAATCCAGCCATTACTGAAGGGCCATAAAAAGTTATCATTCCTAAATAATTTAGATAAGATAAAAAAGTACTAGCATCTGAAAAACCCATAATAAACTTTGGATTCTTCTTGATTATATCAATATCTAAATACTTTAGAATTCGTACAGATTCATAACCTCCTATTGAAGTTATAATTCCATCAATACTATCATCTGCAAAAGCTTGATTTATATCATCTGCGCGTAATTTTGGATTTTTATATAGTTCATCCGGAGACATCCTTGCAGTTGGCATTTCAACTATTTCAAAACCTAATATTTCTTTCAAATTTTTTAACCCTAATTCATAAATATTAGAGAATAAAAATGGAAGTCCATTTGAAGGTGAAATAATTGCTATTCGTGATCCTGGTTTTATTTTCTTTGGTTTTATCAAAATACATCTCTCCTCTTCTTTTATGTATGTCATTGTACATAATGTCCCGCGGCTTTGCGAAGTCGGCTGGAAGGGCAAATTGGGCGGAGCGTAGCAACCCGCAAACACACTGTTATACACCGTTGGCGTTAGTGTCATTTAAATCTTTAGTAGCAGTTACGAGTAACCCACCTGCACCTATTGCTCCAATCCACAATACACAGGTATTCTTGTCGAACTCTTCCTCAAAATTAAGATAGTCTTCGTAAGATTTTCTATCTACCAAAAGCTGTTTTAGCAGTTTAATATCTACGGAACGTGCCAAGGTACCTGGTGCCGATAACTTTTCCACATAGCACCCATGTCTTTCCAACAACATCTTCAATTCATCTGGTGTAAAAGCATGCCAACTTGGGAATAGAGTGGGTTGTAATTTTCTTAATTCCTCTGTAACAATAAGATTTCCTGTAGCATAAACATCTCTAACCGTTTTCAATTTCCCAAAATGTGTAAGGTCGAAATCAACCCCACCTTCCAGTATAGTTCCGTATCTATTCATAACGCACAGTACAATCTTCCATCTTGAGACT